>DDNV01000006.1:20504-20992 GCA_002341315.1 Cellvibrionales bacterium UBA2511 | reverse complement strand
GCCCGCCTAGTTGGGATGTTCTTCTTCGTCATGACCGAGTTCGCTTTTGGGGGGATCTAGACCTTGAGGGCCTTGCGATCTTCGAAAGACTGCGTAGGTACAATCCGAACATAGCGCTGGGTGGATTATATCAGCCGATGGTCGATCATTTGCGCGAAGTTGGAGGGCATCCCTATTGTAAGGCTGTGGGGAAGGCTGGTCAGGTCCCCAATACGTATAATAATGATATAGCGTCATTAGTAGCTCTCTGCCGGGAACAAGCAGTGGATCAAGAGCTTTTGTCGGGAAGCCAGATTTCACACTGGTGGGATACTGAATATGAGCTTTGATCAAGACGCTTCTTCAAATGTGTGCATTGAAGATTGGCTAATCAGATGAACTGCCCAAAACTGTAGATATCAATACCCGTGTGGCTGACAAGCATTTTAAATCTGGGTAGGTAATTGATATGGATAACTTCATTCTGCGTTCCACAGAAGGGACAATTT
>DDNV01000006.1:4136-20257 GCA_002341315.1 Cellvibrionales bacterium UBA2511 | reverse complement strand
ACCTGAAGCTAGCGCGTCTACCAGTTCCGCCACCTGGGCATGATGGGAAGCAGAAGCTGCTTCACCAGCGGTGCGAGACTATAGAGACGGTATCCGCTGTTGTCAATTATGTACTGTAAAAAAATGCATTGAAAAAGCAGTAATGATTGTTCTGGTCAGCCCCGAGCCATGGTTAAAGCCAGTTGCTGAAAAAAGCCGTGGAGAGTTCCGGGCAAGTATGTTCTGATATTTATATACTTTAGCCGGTTTCCTCTGTGGCGTCGGTAGTACACTTCTTACGTTTGGACTTCCAATGAAAAAAACTGTGAACAAAGATCCCTTTGCCGACCGTGAAGCGGCTAAATACGAAAAGCCGGTGCCCAGCCGGGAGTTTATTCTCGATTTCCTCGAAAACAGTGTTGGGCCTCTGACCTATGAAGAGCTCCTCGATGCCTTTGGCCTGAGCGATGAGGATGGCAAAGAAGCGCTGCGACGCCGTTTGATCGCCATGGAGCGGGATGGCCAGGCCGTTCGCAATCGCCGCAACGCCTATGGTCCGTTGAACAAGATGAATCTGATCAAGGGGCGTGTCATCGGTCACCCGGAGGGGTTCGGCTTTGTTAAACCCGCCGAGGGCGGTGACGACCTGTTTCTCTCGAGCCGCCAGATGCGCCGTGTCATGGACGGCGATGAGGTGCTGGTGCGCGTGGCCGGGGTGGATCGCCGGGGTCGCTCGGAAGGATCCATCGTCGAGGTGGTAGAGCACCGTACCAGCACACTGGTGGGCCGTTATTTTGTGGAAAGCGGTATCCATTTTGTTCGCCCGGACAACCCCCGTGTCTCCCAGGACATCATGATTCCCCCCGACCAACGCAGCGATATTGAGCCAGGCCAGATTGTGGTGGTGGAAATCACGACCCATCCGAGCCGCCACAATCTGCCAGCCGGGCGGGTTATTCAGGTGCTGGGTGAGCATCTGGCGCCCGGGATGGAGATTGATATTTCCATTCATAATTACGGTATTCCCAATCAATGGCCGCAAGCGGTGATTGACCAGGCCGAGGCCATCCCGGCTGAAGTTCGGGAGGAGGACAAGCAGTTCCGGGTGGATTTGCGACACCTGCCCTTTGTCACGATCGACGGCGAGGATGCCAGGGACTTTGATGATGCCGTGTACTGCGAGCCGCTCAGTCGCGGCGGCTGGCGGCTCTATGTGGCGATTGCCGATGTTTCACATTATGTGGCTGTGGATAGTCCGCTGGACGAGGAGGCCTACTTGCGGGGCAATTCGGTGTATTTTCCCCAGCATGTGGTACCGATGTTGCCGGAAAAGCTCTCCAACGGACTCTGTTCTCTGAATCCCCAGGTGGATCGACTCACCATGGTGTGTGAAATGACCATGGATGCCGACGGTCAGATCACTAAATTCCAGTTTTATGAAGGGGTCATCTATTCCCACAGCCGGCTGACCTATACCCAGGTTGCCGCCATGATTGCCCAGCACGGCGACCAGAATAGTGGTATTCGCAAGCAGTTTAACGCAGTGGTGAAGCACATTGACCACCTCTATGATCTGTTTCTCGCCCTATTGGGTCGTCGAGAGATCCGTGGCGCCATCGACTTTGATAGTCAGGAAACCCGCATTCTGTTTGATGCCGAGCGCAAAATTCAGCAGATTATCCCCTCTGAGCGCACCGAAGCACACCGGCTGATTGAGGAGTGTATGCTCTGTGCCAACGTCTGCACGGCGACACTGCTGGAGAAAAGCAAACTGCCGGCACTTTACCGGGTTCACCAGCGGCCCCGGCAAGAGAAGCTGGCTAACCTCCGTGAGTTTCTGGGTGAGATTGGCCTCGGTTTACCGGGTGGTGACGAGCCTTCGCCAAAAGATTTCCAGCAGGTATTGTTAAAAATTGCCGGTCGCCCCGATGCCAGTGTGATTCAGACAGTGATTCTACGCACCATGAATCAGGCCGCTTATGACCCCGAGAATGACGGTCACTTCGGTTTGAATTATTCGGCTTATGCCCATTTTACCTCCCCAATCCGGCGCTATCCCGACCTGCTGGTGCATCGGGCACTTCGCTATCTTATTCGCAAAAAAGGGAAAGTGAGCCACACCAGACAAGTGGAAGGGGCCCCTGTCCTGAGCGCTGCGTCTATTTATCCCTACGATGAGCAGTGGATGATCAACAGCGGTGAACACTGCTCCATGACGGAGCGCCGCGCCGATGAAGCGACCCGCGATGTGGTGAACTGGCTGAAGTGCGAATACCTGTTATCCAGGGTCGGTGATGAATACGAAGGCGTCGTGGTTTCGGTGACCGGTTTCGGTTTGTTTGTACAGCTGACCGAGCTGTTTATTGAAGGCCTTGTTCATATCACCGGGTTGCCAAAAGATTACTACTACCACGAAGCCGCTCACCACCGTTTGGTGGGGGAGCGAACCAAGCGGGTATTCCGGCTGGGTGACAAATTGCGGGTCAGGGTGAGTCGGGTGGCACTGGATGAACGCAAGATCGATTTTGATCTGGTGGAAGAGGGTAAAAAAGGCAGGAAAGCGACCTCCGTAGGCCCTGAAGCTGCAGCGCTGGCAGCAGAACACGAACAGTCCGCAAGAAAGCGCGGAAAAACCGGGAAATCCAGGTCGGGCAAGTCCGCTACAAAAACGGATAAAACCGGTAAGCAGCAGAAACCCCGGCGACGCAAGCCGCCAGCTGCAAAACGCTGATACAGCTTGTGTAGCCTCTAATGAGTACTGATCATGACAGATAAGCTGACGGACCATGCCAGGGGGCAGGGTCAGTGGATCTTTGGATTACATGCGGTCCAGGCCGTGTTGAAAACCTCTGCCAACAAGGTGCGGCAGTTAAAAGTGTTGCGCGGCCGCGAAGACCAGCGCCTGCAAAAAATACTGGCCATGGCCGAGCGCCAGGGGCTCAGTGTGGAGCGGGTGATGCGCTCGGATCTGGATGAGCTGGCAGACGGCTCGCATCAGGGTGTTGCAGCACTCTGTGATGATGCTGAAGTTCAGGATGAACACTTCCTCTATGAACTACTTGATCGGTCAGAGGAAACGCCTTTCTTGCTGATTCTGGACGGTATCACCGATCCCCACAATCTGGGTGCCTGTCTCCGTTCTGCTGATGCCGCTGGGGTTCAGGCCGTGATCGTGCCAAAGGACAACTCGGTGGGCCTCACCCCTGTCGTGCAAAAAGTCGCCTCCGGTGCCGCCGAAAACGTGCCACTGGTGGTGGTGACCAATCTGGCGCGGACTCTGAGGAAGTTGCAGGCTAGGGGATTATGGATTATCGGTGCGGCGGGAGAAGCCGAACAGCTGGTTTACAATACTGACCTGAAAGGACCTGTCGCGTTGGTCATGGGTGCCGAGGAAAAAGGCCTGCGACGACTGACCCGAGAATATTGCGACCTGTTGGTAAAACTGCCCATGGTGGGTGTGGTCAGCAGTCTGAATGTGTCCGTTGCGACGGGCATCTGCCTGTTTGAGGCCGTCAGGCAACGCCGATGACGGCTTGCCGGCACTGCCTGACGGCCCGCGTATTTATTTGATAATGCAGTGTTTTGCGAAGTCGGCGGCTTCGTTGGCCGTCCAGTCGCCTTTGGGCGTATCTTTCATTTTGGTACACCAGGCTTCACTACCCACCTTGGTGCAACCAACACTGGACAGTGCAAACAGTACAATGGCTAACAGGCCTATCGTTTTCATGTTTTTTCCTCGGCAAATGGGGAAGGTGGACGGCCAATCATAACGGCTAAAATGGACAGTTCCAACCCTGTAACTCCCTGAAATGTCGCTTGAAATAGCAGTGCCATACCCGTAGAATGCCCGCCCTTGGTCTGTATCGGGCCAATACTCCTTGCTGCACCGCACTGGGTGGGCAGCTATAACCCGTAGGGAGAGACAATGCGTCACTACGAAATCGTATTTATGGTTCACCCGGACCAGAGCGAACAGGTTCCCGGGATGATCGAGCGTTACAACAGCACCATTGCCACCGGCAACGGAACGGTACATCGACTCGAGGACTGGGGCCGCCGCCAACTGGCCTATCCAATCAACAAGATTCACAAAGCTCACTATGTCCTGATGAACATTGAATGTGGTCAGGATGTTCTGGATGAGCTGAGTTCTGCATTCCGTTACAACGATGCGGTAATCCGCAGCGCAATCTTCAGCTGCGATGAAGCTGTGACGGGTGACTCACCGATCATGAAAGCGGAGAAGTCTGACCACCGCAGCGATCGTCGCGATACCCGAACTGAAGAAACGGCATCTGACAGTCAGCGTACTGATGAGGGACAACGCGCCCCATCCGCTGATAATTCAGACAACGATGATGACACGTCTTCTGCCGATGATGCAGCCGATGCGCCGTCAGAAGAAGTAGCGGAAGAGGAGAAGTAAAGATGGCCCGTTTCAATCGTCGTCGTAAATTCTGCCGTTTCAGTGCCGAAGGTGCTCCGGAAATTGATTATAAAGATCTGGAAACACTGAAGCAGTATGTCTCTGAAACTGGAAAAATTGTGCCAAGCCGTATTACCGGTACCAAGGCCAAGTATCAGCGTCAGCTGTCCACTGCCATCAAGCGCGCGCGCTTACTGGCATTACTGCCTTACACGGACAGCCACCAGTAATTCGTAGCACCAGCTGATGCGGGCACTGGCTCAGTACATCATGCGCGGACGGATACAGGCGTCAGTGGTGGCCTTTTTTGGCAGCCTGCTACCGCTGCTCAGTCCGGCTACGGTCAGCCTTGTTACTCTGAGCAAAGGGTTCGCTGAGGGCACTCTGATTTTGTTGTGGGGCTGTCTGCCACTTCTGATTGCATTTTACATCAGTGGCGTCAGTCCCATGATAACCCTGGCCACTTCGGCAGGCATGGTGGCGGTTTTGGCGTCATCGGCGGTGTTGAGGCAGACACAGTCCTGGTCGCGGACGCTGCTTGTGCTGGTGTTTATGAGTGCTGCAGGCAGTGTGGTGCTGAATCTGTTTTTCAGCGATTCGGCCCGGGAGTTGGAAGCACTTGTTGCCGGCATGTTCAGTCAACTGCAGGATCAAGGTGAAACTGGCGCTGCGCCATTTCAGCCGGGACGTACTTTTTTGCTCGGTGTCATTGCTTATGTGGTAGCGCTGACATCAGTAGCCTGCCTGGTGCTGGCACGTTGGTGGCAGGCCGCCTTGTATAACCAGGGCGGTTTCCAGCGGGAGTTTCATCAATTGCGCTTTTCTCCCGCAGTTGCGCTGTCACTGGTTGTGGGTGTGGTAGCCTGTTATCTGGCTCCTCAGGAGTACGGCAGCTGGGCGGGATTGCTGGGATTGCCTTTGTTGCTTGGGGGCATTGGTCTGGTTCACTTTACTGTGGCGTATTACCAGATCGGCGTGCACTGGCTGGCAGTTTTTTACGTGGGGCTGGTGATTATCGGTCCACTGAGTTTGGTACTTGTCGGGTTAGGTTTGCTGGACAGTATCTTGAACATACGCACCAGACTGGTGAAGGGTAAAAACTAGTTTCCCAACCGGCGGTGTCTACAGATTAATAGTGAGAGGGTATTCGAGATGGAAGTGATTCTTCTGGAAAAAGTCGGCAAGCTTGGCAGCATTGGTGACAAAGTGAATGTTAAGGCCGGTTATGGCCGCAACTATCTTATTCCACAAAATAAAGCCGTGTTTGCCACTAGCGCCAATATGGCAGAGTTCGAGGCCAAGCGTGCCGAGCTGGAAGCTGCCGCGCTGGAACAGCGTACGGCTGCTGAAGCCCGTGGCCAACAGCTGGCCGCATTACCAGCCATTGTCATTGCCGCCAATTCAGGTGATGAAGGCAAATTGTTTGGCTCCATCGGTACGCGCGACATTGCGGATGCAGTGACTGCCGCCGGTGTCGAGGTGAGCAAAAGCGAAGTGAAGCTGCCTGAAGGGGCCCTGCGTGAAATTGGTGAATATGAAATTGATATTCAACTGCATGCTGAGGTAACCCAGCCGATTAAATTGTCTGTTATCGCTGAGTAAGTCGGCAGTTTCAGGCGATAGCATAATTGGTAACAACACGGCACTCCATTTCTCGTGGCAGTGCCGTTTCCGTGTTGGCGGGTGATGGGTCAGATGGTTGAAAACAGAGAAGCACTGGAGCAGCAGCTGCCGCATTCAATTGAAGCGGAACAGGCGGTTCTTGGTGGCCTGATGCTCAGCAATAGTGGCTTTGATGCCGTTGCTTCTCTAATATCCGATAAAGACTTTTTTGCCAGCGACCATCAACTGATTTTTCAGACCATGGGGCAGCTCAATGCCGAGCAGAAGCCGCTGGATATCATTACTCTCTCCGAAGCCCTGCAGAATAACCGACAGCTGGATCAGATAGGCGGTTCCTCCTATCTGGTTGAGTTGTCGAACAATACCCCCAGTTCTGCAAATATCAACGCTTACGCGCAAATTGTACTGGAGCGCTCCATTATCCGGCAGCTGATTACTGCTGCCAGTGATATCGTCAAAAAAGGCTACAACCCGCTAGGTTGGGACAGTAACAAGCTGTTGGCCGAGGCAGAAAAAAGACTGGTTGCGATTATCGAAAGCCGGCCCAACCAGGGCGGATTTTTATCGGTTAATGAGCTGCTCAAAGAAGTAGTTGAGCGTATTGACCAGCTTTTCAACAGCGATGCTGACATTACCGGGTTGAGCACCGGGTTTGCTGATCTCGATGAGAAAACATCGGGCTGGCAGCCATCGGATCTGGTGATTGTTGCAGGTCGACCTTCAATGGGTAAGACTTCGTTTGCCATGAACATGGCAGAGCATGCGGTGTTGCATCAGGAAAAGCCGGTGCTGGTGTTTAGCATGGAGATGCCAGCCAGCCAGTTGATTATGCGAATGATGTCCTCCCTCGGCAAGATTGATCAAACAAAATTGCGGGCCGGTAACCTGTCAGAAGATGATTGGCCGCGACTGTCCAGTGCAGCCTCTCGCCTCAAGGACCGACCGCTGTTCATTGACGACACGCCGGGTATCACTCCCATGGAGCTGCGCAATCGGATCAGGCAGGTGACCCGTGAACACGGTCAGCCCGGCATGGTCTTGGTGGACTACCTGCAGTTGATGAGTGGCAGCGTCGCCACCGAAAATCGGACCAATGAGATTTCACAGATATCCCGGGAGCTGAAAAATATTGCCCGGGAGTTCAACTGCCCGGTAATTGCCCTGTCCCAGCTCAGTCGTAATCTTGAGAACCGCCCCAACAAGCGCCCGATCAATTCGGACCTGCGTGAATCCGGTGCCATCGAGCAGGACGCCGATGTGGTCGTCTTTATCTACCGCGACGAAGTCTACAACGAAGAAAGTCCCGACAAGGGTGTGGCTGAAATCATTATTGGCAAGCAGAGGAATGGCCCCATCGGCACCTGTAAACTGACATTTCTTGGCAAATACACCCGCTTTGAAAACCTTGCCAGAGATTATTTTGCTCAGGACTAAGCGGTTTTGTTTCCCCACACTGTTTCCGGATAGATTATGCAGATTTTTCATACGGTAAATGGCCTCCGCCAGCCACTGACTGCGGCGAGGAGTGCGGGAAAGCGAATCGGCTTTGTCCCGACCATGGGGAATTTGCACGATGCACATATTGCATTGATCAAACAGGCACAGCAGACCAATGATGTTGTGGTCTGTTCCATTTTCGTCAATGGACTCCAGTTCGGTCTCAACGAGGATTGGGATAAATATCCCCGAACGCTTGAAGCGGATTCAGGTCGTTTGCGCGACGCCGGTTGCGATTTTCTGTTTCACCCCAATGATCAGGAAATGTATCCCAACGGCCTCGATACCCAAACCCGGGTGATTTGTCCGACCATGACTGATGTGCTCTGTGGTGCCAGTCGTCCGGGACACTTTGAGGGCGTCACTACCGTGGTGACCAAGCTGTTCAACATTGTACAACCGGATGAGGCAGTTTTCGGGATGAAGGATTTCCAGCAGCTGGCTGTGATCCGTCGTATGACAGAAGATCTCTGTGTCCCCGTCGTGATTACCGGGGCGCCGATTCACCGTGAACCGGATGGCCTGGCCATGAGTTCCCGGAACAGTTTTTTGACGCCCGAGGAGCGGCCCAAAGCCAATCAGCTGTATCTCAGCCTCAACTGGATTGTGAGCCAGATAAACGCGGGCAATCGTGATTACAAGATCCTTGAAAAACAGGCCAGCGAACAGATTGAGGGCGTTGGTTTCAGAGCCGACTACATCAGTGTCTGCAATAGCAAGACACTGCAAATGGCGGCAGATGACGATCAGGACATTACTGTTCTTGGCGCCATGTACACGTCCGGCGCCCGCTTAATTGATAATATTTCCCTGAACTAGAGGAATCGCTTTATGCTGAACACCATGCTTAAAGGCAAACTTCATATGGCCAGCGTTACCCATGCGGAGCTCTGGTACGACGGTTCCTGTGCTATTGATGCCAACCTGTTGGAGATGGCGGGCCTGAGAGAGTTTGAACAGATCGACATCTACAATGTGAACAACGGTGAACGGTTCACCACTTACATTATCTGTGCAGAACCGGGCTCCGGTATTATCTCTGTGAATGGTGCTGCGGCCCGCAAGTGTCAGGTGGGTGACCGTCTGATTATTGCCACTTATGCCCAGTATACCGAAGAAGAGTTGATCCGGCACAAGCCCAAACTGGTTTATCTGGATGAATGTAACAAGGTTGTTCGCGCATCAAATACTATTCCGGTCCAGGTTGCCTGATCCTGGACCTTGCCCCACTGGTGTTTCAGTCAATAGATATCCGGAATGAACGGACAGATATCACCACTTCTCGCATCAACAAGTCTCCCGGTAGAGGGGGCGGCGGTGTCGGCTTGTAACGCCTGCGCAAGAGGCGCGCTAATAGTGATTGGGATCGTGTCGTACCAGCCATGATACCGGGTTAGGTTGGCTTAATGGCATTTTCGGAGGGAAGTGCTGCTTCTTCGTCACCTTCAATTAAGGGGAGGCGATTGATGAGGCTGCTGAGCTCATCGAGGTGCTCTTCTGAAATATCTATAAAGCGGACAACTATGCCTGCTCTTTTTTTACCCCGCCGGATTCTGAGAAAAGCAGCTTTGATGTTTTTGATGATAATTACGTCATTCAAACCGGAAAATAGTCTGATTTCCTTAAACACAGTGTTCTTGCCATCAGGAAATATTTTCTCCAGAACTTTTTCCGTTGCTCCTTCATTCAGATAGAGGCAGCCACCCCTGATGTTTAACACCATATGACCAGACCTGGTGGCCTCATAAAAGGCGAAAGGGTCCAGGTTCTTGAGGGTTATCTCACACCTGGCAATGACCCGGCTTCCGCTAAATTTCCTTTTGTCCTGATTTTCCCCTTTCACAATATTGCTTTGCCTTCTAGCTTTATGGGCGCAGTAGGTAATCGTTTGCTCTCCATGACACGCTGATTAGCAGACAATAAATCGTGTTTTGCCAGTTTGATATCATTGAGTGCTAAAGAGGTAATTAAAACAGTATGGCAGGGTACACATGGTAACACATGCTGACAATGTGCGGTCTACATTGCTTTGTCAGAGTGGACGAACACACTTCCTTAATCTGATCAGCTACTGGCTTCGTTAATTTATAATTAACGAAGGAAGAATCAAAAAATGCAATTCCGGCCGTTCTTTTTTGCATCGTATAATGCCTGATCAGACCGTCTTATGAGCTCTTCGTGAGGCTCCCCATGACGATATGAGGCCAAACCAATACTGACTCTCGGCGTAATGCTGTGGTTGTTTATTTCAACAGCCGAGCTGCCCAGGGATGACATGATCTGTTTTGCAGCACTGCGGGCACCAGCAAGATCTGTGTTTGGTAATATCAGCACAAATTCATCTCCCCCAAAACGAAAGGGGAGATCCGAAATACGCAGTACCTGCCTGATGGCTTTTGATGCGTGTTTTAATATCAGGTCGCCGCCGATATGACCGACCTGATCGTTGATTATTTTGAAATTATCAATATCGATCATCATGACTGACAGATCGTAACCATGCCGCTCGGCTCGTTTGGTTTCTTTGGGTAGTAGTTCGTCCAGTGATTTTCTGTTCATGACACCGGTCAACGCATCATAGAAGGCCATTTTTTCCATTGCCCGAAAGTCCAGGGCATTTTTCAGGTAGTGAGCAAGGCAGCCAATACTTTGTTCATGAACAAACAAATCCTGTTCAGAGAAGCGTTTTTGGCTGCTGATGGTCAATTCACCCAGATAGCGTTTTTGTAGTCGCAAAGTGTAGTGGGCCTGGTGCACCCGCAGTGACCCCGATATAAGAGAGATATCCTCATCAGGGTAAATATATTCAACGCTACCCAAGGGTTGTTGCTCGCTTAACCAGACGAAAAAGTGATTGATCAGGGAGCCGAGATCAAGTGAACCCTGAAGCCTTTGGTGAAGCCTCAACTGGTTTTTGTCGGAGATCAATTGATGAGATAGTTTGTTTTTGGGCGAGCGATCCGCCGGGGATTTCACTGCGTTTTGCGAGGTGTTTATCGGTATTACTTTTTCCATAAAACATGTGTGCCCATGTCTTTATAAGCCGAATGAAGAGTGGCTCAAATCCTGATGGATAGTGCGTATGAGACAACAAAAAAGCATTATGATGCATCATATATTTTTTGACAAATAAATGGCGAGTTTATTTATTTGTCTTTTTTGGCTGTCTGGACGACGGAAAATTGACGGTTTTCAGGCTGGCAGGCCAGTGCGGATATGATGCCGTTGCAATTTCATCAACCACTGGCTGAGTTGTTTGCGAGTCAAACTGGATAGTGAGCTGAACTCCATGCCGACTCTGCTGGCTGGTATCTGCGAGGCCGCTTTGTTGTACCTGACCTGAGCGTCGAGTGATAATGGTTCGAAGTCAGTAAAGTTGATTTCGCAATGAACGAGTTGTGTATCGCTGATCGTTTGCGGCACATGCAATCTGATGCAGAGACCGTTATCTGAAATGTTTTCGAGCTGCGCATGAAGCCTTTGTCCGTCGTGGGTCAATATGTTAACCGAGGGTGCCTGCTCCCTTCGTATCGGCACCCTGAAGCTGGTGCGTTGCTCTGAAAAATCAAGCTGTTGGGGGAAGGCGATTTTGTGACAGGGAAAGCCGTCTTCTTCAATGGTTGGAGACAGGTGTCTGGATTTGAATTGGTAAAGGGTGCCGCCATGGCTCACCTGTATCGTCAGGTCGTCGCCGGGCTTGAGTTGTTGGTTGCCTTCCTTGGGGATCAATTGGTCTATATGCAGCCAGTTGTCTGTCATGCTGACCAGATAGGAGGTGTGGGCAACATTCTTTTTATCGAATCCCACCTGAAGTGGCACCCGGCTCTGCTGAAAATTTTTCAGCAGAGCGGTAATTGAATCCGCTGAAGAAACGGTGTCAGTCATTGTCCGGGTGCCCATTGGCTCAGGCCTTTCCGAATGAGCGTGTGCTGGTGCCCGAAACCTTATCCCCCTGGTTGGAGTAGGTGGATGCGGTATTTTCCTGACGCAGAATGTTGAGCGCGCTGGTAGCATAACGCTGTTGTTTTAGAATGAGCTTGCCGTTGTGGCGGTTTATCTCCTGGCAGCGTGTTGCCAGGTCGTTTAGATCGTTAATGGCGGCTATTAGCGGTTTTGGGTTGACACTATCCGAGGCCAGCTTTTCCATACCCTCCCGACCCTTGCTTCCAGTCATTTTCTGCATGAATTGTTCCCGGGCATGGGTTGCATGGCGCTGGGAGTCCAGCAACCGGTTTTTCTCCCCGGTAAGAGCCTCGATTTCACTAATATCGGTTGAGAGGAGTGCCTCGGTTTCTCTTGTCAGAACATCGAGCAATAAAGACAATTGGCCCAGCTCTGAAACCAGCAAGTTGGCGAAATTCTTTTCCGGCTCGTGATCCATAAGTTATAAAAGGTCCCGCTCGGTTTGAAGCAGTTTGCTGACAATTTTGTCAGTGTCAACCTGATACTGACCATCGGCTATCGCCGTTTTAATCGCATTGACCCGCTGGCTGTCAATGTCAGGGATTTGGGACAGGCTTGCTTCCAGCTTGAGCATTTCCGTTGCTGCAGCGGTCAGTGTGACGCTATCGTTTTGCCCTGTGGACGATGCGCCGTCCCGGGAATCGGTGCGTGATTTTTCGGATGTGCTGCCAGCTCGCTGCGAACCCTGGTTCAGGTCAGCTCTGGTGGGTTTGATGTTCATGTCACTCTCTATAGGTTTCATAGCTGGTAGGCCATCTCTCCTGAATCATAGCGGCAAAAAATAGAAAAACTTTAGTGCACATACTGGGTGCTATTATGGCACGCTTACAGTCCCGTCGGAATTGGCAATACCTTCCACCTGCTGGTTACTGCTCAGGTTTGTTACACGTACACGTTCACCAGCTGTGGCGTCTCCCAGGGCTTTGCCCTGCATTCGCACCTGCAGATTACCGGCCCCGGCGACCAGTGTGACCTGTTGACCCCGTTTGATCACTTTCGGGGGTCTGAGTTGATTGACTCCTATTGTGGAGCCAGCGTCGAGTGATCTCGTTAGCTCCATCCCGATAATCTGCTCCACTTCGTAGACAACGCCACTGATGGCCGTATCGATGGGCTGGTCAATAACAGTGAGATCGGCCTCACTGATTATAGTGTTGCGTGCCAGTGGTCTTGCCAGCACCGGTACTGCCCGTTGGGCAGAGATATGTGCGCGCACATAAATTGTCCAGGGTTGGCTGGACGCACAGCGCACACCAACATTAACGGCACCGAGGGAAGGGGCTCCCGGTGGCATAAAGGTATCCAGAGGTTGTTCGCAGTCGGGCAACCTTAGTCGTTCATCCAGAGGGCGAACCTGGACCTTCACATTGTCATAGCCGAGAGCCTGGGCTCTTCTTTTACCGGCAAGAACAACGGTATCCGTGATGCTTTGCAAAGATTGATTACCCTGATTTGAAAAAACTCCCTGGCAGATAGCTGACAGTAGCAGGCAGGGTAACAACTGGAAGCGCCAAATTTTTGTCATTTGCTCTGGAAAATAATGAGTTCCCCCTTGTTTAAGCATTAACCGTGCCAGTTGTCATGGGCGGCAAACTTTGCCGCCGGGGTGAAGGGTTGCCGATGGATCGGCTGTCAGTGTTGCCGTTAATTTTATTTAAGTCATTGAAATAAAAGAATTAAATATGTTGGCACGCAATCTGTATAGGAAAAGGGTAGAGGTTTGAATAAATGAATGTAATTGACAAAGTTTTTGGTATCTCTCCGTCGGTCCTGGCGCTGCGTTCGCAGCGTACAGAAATGATCTCCGCGAATCTGGCCAATGCGGATACTCCTGGGTACAAGGCAAAAGACATTGATTTTCAGGCTGCGCTTGGTCGGGCCACAGGGGACTACGAATTGTTGCAAACCAATAAAGCCCACATGACCGTGAACGGTATCGATAAGGAAGAGGGGATGTACCGGGTTCCTGTTCAGCCGTCACTGGACGGGAATACGGTTGAAACAGATCGTGAGCATGGGGCATTTATGGAGAACGCGATTCGCTATCAGGCCAGTCTTGATTTCCTTGGTGCCCGAATCAAATCCACATTGCAGACACTGCGTGGAGAGTGACTATGAGTCTGTTTAATGTCTTTGATATTTCCGGTACGGCCCTCTCCGCACAGAGTGTCAGGTTAAACGCCATTTCGAGCAATATGGCAAATGCCGACGTGGTGAGTGGCAGTGCAGAGACTGCATACCGGGCAAGATACCCGGTTTTTACTTCTGCTTACGATGCGGTAAGTGGCAGTAGTGACGCAGTTGGTGTACGGGTTTCCGGAATGGTGGAATCCAAGCTTGCGGCCCGTCAGGAATACATGCCGTCGCATCCGATGGCGGACGAAAATGGTTTTATCTACATGCCTAATGTGAACATCGTAGAAGAGATGGCAAATATGATTTCTGCCTCCCGCTCCTATCAAAGCAGTGTCGAGGCAATGAATACAACCAAACAGCTCATCCTCAGGACCTTGAGTCTGGGTCGTTAAGCGATAAGCATCAGGAAGGAATGATTATGAGTAGCGTAGCCAGTCTGTCAGAGCTTTTCCCCAGCACAGTGCAAGGGGAAACCATTAAGAATAATCCCAATGAACTGGGACAGGAAGATTTTATGACGCTGCTGGTTACGCAGCTTGAGAATCAGGACCCAACCAAGCCCATGGATAATCTGGAATTTATCAGTCAGCTTGCCCAGTTTGGCACTGTGTCGGGTATTCAGGACCTGCAGGGCGGGTTTAGCGGCCTGTCGTCAGTGTTGTATGCCAATCAGGCCCTGCAGGCAGCGGGCCTGGTAGGACAGGAAGTATCCACCAGCTCAAATATGGGTTACTTGGCGGAAGAGGGGGGTGAGCTCAACGCAACGGTTGCGCTGCCTGGGGACGCCACCAGTTTGAAGCTCTATGTCCAGGATCAGAGTGGCCAGCTCATTTATAGCAGATCTTTCGGTGCGACTGAGCAGGGTAACCTGAACGTCAGCTGGGATGGAACCGATGCTGAGGGGAATACCGTTGCGCCCGGCCGCTATCGTTTGAGCGCGGAGGCATGGATAGATGGTCAGAACGAAGCCGTGTCGGTTTATCCCCGCCAGCGGGTCGAGTCAGTCAGTGTGGCCGGCGACGGTAGTGGCGTATTGCTAAACCTGGCGGATGGTAGCCAGGTCTCGATATCATCCGTAAAAAGCTTTCATTAAATAAATCTGGAAATTCAGTGACGCAAGGTCAGGAGATAAAACATGGCATTTGGTACAGCAGTATCGGGCATCAAGGCGGCAAGCGCGGATTTGGGGGTGGTCGGTAACAATATTGCAAACAGTTCCACTACCGGGTTCAAGTTATCACGGGCGGAATTTTCTGATGTGTATGCCACCAGCCTGTTGGGTGCTGGTGGTAATGCCATTGGTAAAGGCGTCAGTCTGGCCGGAGTAACCCAGGAATTTACCCAGGGGAATATCAGCTTCACCAATAATGCGCTTGATCTGGCCATTAACGGTAGCGGGTTCTTTTTGCTGAGCGATGAGGGCGCATCGACTTATACCCGTGCGGGCAACTTTCAGGTGAACCGTGAAGGTCTTATCGTGACGAGCGAAGGCCAGAGGCTCCAGGCTTTTCAAGCCGATAACCTGGGAAATATCAACGGGCAGTTGGGTGATTTGCAGTTGGACACCTCCCTGATTGAGCCCAACCCCACTGGTTCAGTAGACATTACGCTAAATCTTGACTCGCGAGAGACTGCACCGCTGGTTCCTTTTGGCGGGCCCTTCGATGCTTTTGCTGTGCCCCCCACCAGTCCTGACAGTAATTCTTTCAATGCCACCAGCTCTACAACGATTTACGACGAACTGGGCAACCCTCACGTGTTAAGTACGTTTTTTGTGAAAACATCAACGGCTAACCAGTGGGAAGTTCATACGCTGGTTGATGGTGTGACAACGTCTGGACCAGATACGCTGACGTTCCAGTCAAACGGTCAATTTGATCCTGCCACCTTGCCGGTAGAGGTCAATATTGCTGGTTGGACACCCCTTAACTCCGCAGGCGCACCCACAGGTGCCAGTGCTCAGAGCTTTACTGTTTCCTTATCCAAGGGTACTCAGTTTGGGTCTGATTTTGCAGTCAGTACGATTGTTCAGGATGGCTTTACTACGGGCCAGCTGCGTGGGCTGGAAATTGATAATACCGGGGTTGCCTTTGCGCGTTACACCAATGGCCAGGCTCGCGCACTGGGACAGGTGGCTATTGCAGGGTTTGCCAACCCAAATGGTCTCCAACCTCTCGGCGGTACCAGTTGGGCGGAGACTTTCTCATCTGGTGCGGCAACCCTGGGTGAACCTGGCAGCTCCGGGTTGGGGGTGATTCAGTCCGGGGCGCTGGAAGATTCCAATGTGGAAATTACCGAGCAGTTAGTGAATATGATTATTGCCCAGCGCAATTTTCAGGCAAATGCCCAGGTGATTCAGACAGAAGATGCGATTACACAAACCGTTATTAATATCCGCTAGCAGGTAGTGATTGAGCCATGGATCATTTCGTCTATATAGCCGCTTCCGGTGCCAGGGAAACCATGCTGGCTCAGGCAGCTCAATGCCGAGCAGAAG
>DDNV01000006.1:2797-4000 GCA_002341315.1 Cellvibrionales bacterium UBA2511 | reverse complement strand
AGCGAATAGCCATAACCTGTCCAACGCGTCGACCACCGGTTTTCGTGCTGATCTGGTTGCGGCACGCAGCGCTTATCTTTCGGGTGCCGGTCATGAGAGTCGCGCTTATGCAGGAATCAGGAGCCAGGGAGTCGATTTTCGTGAAGGCGTGATTACCGCTACCGGCCGTGATCTGGATGTGGCGATCAATGGAGAAGGCTGGATGGCGGTGCAGGCCCCGGATGGTTCAGAAGCGCTGACTCGACGTGGCGACCTGCGTATCGATTCGTTCGGCCAGTTAACCAACGGTGCCGGGCAATCCGTTCTCGGTAAGGCGGGCCCTATTGCTTTGCCACCTTATTCGCAACTGGGCATTGGTACCGATGGCACTATCTCTATCGTTCCCCTCGGAGAAGATCCCAATACTCTGGTGGAATTTGATCGCATCAGAGTAGTAAATCCCGACCCGTCTCTGCTCACGAAAGGTGAAGACGGTCTGGTTCGCCTTCAGGGGGAAGAGCCTGCAGTTGAAGACGCGAACATAAGGCTGATCCCGGGGTCGCTGGAGAGCAGCAATGTGAATACCGTGGAATCCATGGTGAGAATGATCGAGTTGGCACGTCAGTTCGAGAGTCACGTAAAAATGATCAAAACTGCCGAGGAGCTGGATAGCTCTTCTGCGGCATTGATGAGAATAAGCTAGGGAGTTGACCAATGAATCAAGCACTGTGGATTGCAAAAACCGGGCTGGATGCCCAGCAGACCAAGATGTCAAATATTGCCAACAACCTGGCCAACGCCGGCACAACCGGTTACAAGCGAAGCCGGGCTATTTTCGAAGATCTGTTGTATCAGAATGTTCGTCAGGTGGGCGCTCAGTCCTCCCAGGATACCCAGTTGCCCTCGGGCTTGATGATAGGTACGGGTGTCCGTGTAGTGGCTACAGAAAAACTGTTTACCCAGGGGAACCTGGCACAAACCGAAAATATGCTGGATATGGCCATTCAGGGACGCGGCTTTTTCCAGATTCTGCTTCCCGATGGTACTCAGGCCTATACCCGGGACGGTTCCTTCCAGGTTGACAATCAAGGGCAGATGGTGACGTCTGCCGGCTATATTCTCCAGCCTTCGGTGACGCTGCCGGAGAATGCACTTTCGGTGAATATTGGCTCCGACGGTACGGTATCGGTCAGGCAGCCGGATTCCTCCGCTGTCAGCCAGGTA
>DDNV01000006.1:0-2670 GCA_002341315.1 Cellvibrionales bacterium UBA2511 | reverse complement strand
TCCTCCGCTGTCAGCCAGGTAGGGACAATCCAGTTGGCGGATTTTGTGAATCCCGCGGGGTTGCAGCCCATTGGAGAAAATCTCTTTCTCGAGTCCAATGCCAGCGGTTCACCGCAGACCGGTAACCCCGGTCTGAATGGCCTTGGAACAGTGTTTCAGGGGTATGTGGAGAGCTCGAATGTCAATGTGGTAGAAGAGCTGGTCAACATGATCGAGACGCAGCGAACCTATGAAATGAACTCCAAGGCAATATCTACCACGGATCAGATGCTCCAGTATGTGGCCAGTAACCTCTAGATATGGTGAAGCAAATGAGGTTCGCATCATTCAGTTTGCTGTTTATGCTGCTCGGCTCGTTGCTGGCAGGCTGCAGTGGCATGCCCAGGGAGAGTCATCCGGACTATGCCCCGGTGGAATTGCCTGAAATGGACAGCGCCGACAGGCAGTTGCCCACGGGTGCCATTTATCAGGCTGAGCAGAATGTCAGCCTGTTCGAGGACGCCAAAGCCCGGCAGGTAGGCGATGTGGTTACGGTGATTCTGGCAGAGGCCACCAATGCTGCAAAGAGTAGCGACACCACCCTCGACAAAAGCAGTAATACGTCGATTGCAGACCCTATTATCGGCAACCGTTCCAACTTTGACCTGGGGGTTGACCTTTCCTCCGCCAGTGGTTTTGAGGGAGAAAGTGCCAGTAATCAGCGCAATAGTCTGACGGGTAGCATCGCTGTCACCGTCGCCCGGGTGCTGCCCAATGGTTACCTTTATGTACAGGGTGAAAAGTGGATACAGATCAATCAGGGGCACGAGTACATCCGCCTGAAAGGAATCGTTCGCCCGGTGGATATCTCCTCCAGTAATACGGTTCTTTCGACCATGGTGGCCGATGCCCGTATTTCCTACGGCGGCACCGGGGCACCGGCGGAAGTGAATATGGTGGGGTGGTTGTCGCGTTTCTTTATGAGTCCACTGTGGCCATTTTAGGAGAATTTCATGGGTACTAGCGCCAGAGTCTGTACGGTTGCTCTATGCCTGCTTTCTGTTTTTGCCACCCCCTGGGCATTTGCAGAGCGCATCAAGGACATCGCTTCCATCAATGGTGTGCGCAGTAACCAGTTGGTTGGTTATGGCCTGGTGGTTGGTCTGGATGGCAGCGGCGACCAGACCACCCAGACACCGTTTACCGTGCAAAGTGTCAAGAGCATGCTTGCCAAGCTGGGTGTATCGCTGCCGGCCAATGTCAATCTCCAGTTGAAGAATGTTGCGGCTGTGATGGTTCATGCGGAGCTGCCCCCTTTCGCGAAACCCGGCCAGACCATTGATGTCACGGTTTCCTCGCTCGGCAATGCAAAAAGTCTGCGCGGGGGGTCACTGCTGATGATGCCGTTAAAGGGTGCTGATGGACAGACCTATGCGGTTGCCCAGGGCAACCTGTTAGTCAGCGGCTTTGGTGCAGATGGTGCCGATGGCTCCAGTGTGACAGTCAATGTGCCCAGTGCCGGCCGCATCCCCAACGGGGCAACGGTGGAACGGGGTGTGGTCAGCCCATTCAATCACGATGCTTCACTGGTGATGAATCTTCATGCTGCGGATTTCACCACAGCTTTTCGTGTGGCGACCAGTATTAATGAGTCTCTGGGAGAGGGGGTGGCCCGGCCTCTCGATGGTGGCTCTGTGGAAATCCGTGCACCACTGGACCCGGCAGAAAAAGTGGCTTTTGTTTCAATGCTGGAAAATCTGCAGGTAAAGCCAGCCAGTGCCCCGGCCCGGGTTATTGTGAACTCGCGGACTGGCACGGTGGTGATTGGCCGGGAAGTTCGGCTTGAACCCGCCGCCGTGGCTCATGGCAGCCTGATTGTGACGATCAACGAAAACATCAACGTCAGCCAGCCGGAGCCTTTCGCCCGAAGAGGCAATACGGTGGTGACGCCCGAATCCGAAGTGTCGGTGGAGCAAGAGGGTACCCGCATGTTCCTGCTGGATGCGGGCGTGACACTCAATGACCTGGTGGAAGCTGTCAACAAAGTCGGTGCCGCCCCCGGTGATCTGGTGGCGATTCTGGAGGCATTGGAGCGTGTGGGTGCGCTGCGTGCCCGCTTGATCGTGATCTAGCCATGGCAGAGGCAATGACGTCGACATTCATGGATATCCAGGGGTTGGCCTCGTTGCGCAGCCATGCTCGCGAGGCTCCAGGGACGGCTATTTCCGAAGTGGCCGGACAGTTTGAGTCTCTTTTTGTGCAGATGATGCTCAAGTCCATGCGCGATGCCACCGTAGATGGCGGCCTTTTCGACAGCAGTCAGCTGGATACCTATCAGCAGATGTTTGACCAGCAGATTTCGCTTGAGCTCTCACAGCAGGGTGGTATTGGTCTGGCAGAGATTCTTGTCACTCAATTGGGCGGTGGGGCGCAGACTGAACCGGTAATTGATGAGGTGGGGGGCGTGCAGCCGTTGGTCTCCCTTGAGCGACCTCCATTGAGGGTGCAGCGGGACGTGCCCGGGTTAATTCCCCCGGCGGCAGAGAGGCAGTCAGTTGTGCGGGCCGTCAGCGCCACAGGGCAGGATGGCCTGGCAACTTCGCCGGAAGAGTTTATACAGGCAGTCTGGGATGATGCGGTGGTCGCCGCCGGTGAACTCGGTCTGGACCCTGCCGTTCTGGTGGCTCAGTC
>DDNV01000093.1:50507-53060 GCA_002341315.1 Cellvibrionales bacterium UBA2511 | reverse complement strand
GCCGCATAACTGATCATCGACATTGCCGGAATGGGCGAGAAACCAAACACACGGTCAGGACCATATGTTTTCGCCGTAAAGGCGTTTGCGGCGGCAACCAGGTCGGTTGCCTCATCCCAGGTTGCACGGACAAACCCGCCCTTGCCACGGCTTGCCACATAGCTTGCGCGCAAGACAGGATCATTTTGGATGGCTGTCCAGGCTTCAATCGGGTTCATTGTCGAACGCATCCGACGCCACAGCTTAAGCAGCTTGCCACGGATCAGCGGGTTTTTGATGCGGTTGGCAGAATACAGATACCAGCTATAGCTTGCCCCGCGGGCGCAACCGCGCGGTTCATGGTTTGGCAGTCCGGCACGGGTGCGCGGGTAATCGGTCTGCTGGGTTTCCCAGGTGATCAGACCGTTCTTGACGTAGATTTTCCAGCTGCAGGAACCGGTGCAGTTGACGCCGTGGGTGGAGCGCACAATCTTGTCGTGCTGCCAGCGCTGGCGGTAGCTGTTTTCCCATTCACGATTCTGGTTGCGGGTCTCGCCGTGACCGTCGGCAAACTCTCCCGTGACGGTTTTCTTGAAGAACTGCAAGCTGTCGATGAAATGACTCATAGCGTTACTCTCTCTTGATCGTTGGCAGTAAGCTGCCGACTCGGGTAGTGGCTTCAGTTACGGGTTATAAAATTCGTCATCCTTGTGGAGAGTGAAATTCTCACCACATTTCGGGCACTGAATTTCGGTGTCGCTCCGGTTTTTACGCAGGTAAAACCACCAGTTAATACCGATACACACTGCATAGAAGGCGGCGAAACCAATCAGTGCCACTTCCGGGGTGGTGGCGGTGATCTGCTCTCCGATAACCTTGGGGATGTAGAACGCGCCGTAGGCGGCCACCGCGGAAGTCCAGCCCAGTACCGGCCCGGCCTGTTCTTTTGGGAAGACCATGGCGATGGTGCGGAAAGTAGAGCCGTTGCCGATACCGGTGGCGGCGAACAGCACCAGGAACAGCAGGAAGAAGGGCAGGAAGAATTCTTCAGGGGTCGCGGAGTTGTAGGCGGCTTTCATGTAGTAGGCCACGCCGAGGGCGCTGGCCACCATCACCACGGAGCAAATCTGGGTGACCAGGGCGCCACCCAGTTTATCGGCAATCCAGCCACCTACCGGGCGGATCAGAGCGCCGATGAAGGGTCCCATCCAGGCATACATCAGGGCGCTGGGGCCGTTGACGTTGATGGTGTCGTGGGTCATGACGCCGTCCACCATGATGTGCTGGTAACCGAAGATAACCTTGATGGCCAGTGGGAAGGAGGCTGCGAAACCGATGAACGAGCCAAAGGTCATGGTGTAGATAACACTCATCACCCAGGTGTGCGGGTTGTTGAAAATCTTGTACTGACGAATCAGGCTGGTGCGAATGGCACCGGGCAACATTTTCAGCCAGAACACGGTGGAGCCGATCACCAGCACCATGACAATTTCTTTTGGCACACCAAAGCCGGAACCGTTGGCGGATTCCGGTAACAACAGCCACAGGCCCACCGCGGCGGTGACGAAACCGATCAGCAGCATACCCGCGATCATGCCAAAACTGACCACCGTGTTCGGGAGGTCGGGCGACACCTCCTGGGATCGGATGTTGTTCATGCCGAACCAGCCGGCGAAGGCCAGTGGAATCAGCAGCACCAGCCAGATGTAACCGGCGTTGTGAATCCAGGTTTCACTGCCTGCGGGTATCTTGCCGATCAGGGTGCCGGAGGTGTTTTCCAGAATCATGGAATCACCGCCGAACAGACCAAACGTCATCACCAGGGGGATCAGGATCTGCATGGTGGTGACCCCGAAATTGCCGAGGCCGGCGTTCAGTCCCAATGCCAACCCCTGTTGTTTTTTGGGAAAGAAGAAGCTGATGTTGGACATGGATGATGCGAAATTGCCGCCACCGAAGCCGGACAGCAGTGCCAGCGCCTGGAATACCCACAGTGGGGTGTTTTTATCCTGCAGGGCGATGCCGGTACCCACCGCGGGGATCATTAATAGCGCAGTGGTGAAGAAAATGGTGTTGCGCCCGCCGCACAGCCGGATAAAAAAGCTGCTGGGTATTCGCAGGGTGGCGCCGGTCAGACCGGCAATGGCGGTGAGGGTGAACAGCTCGGATTGGGCGAACGGAAAACCCAGGTTCAGCATCTGTACCGTGATAATGCCCCAGTAGAGCCACACGGCAAATCCGCACAGCAGGCTGGGAATGGATATCCAGAGATTCCGAGTGGCAATCTTTTTGCCTTCTGATTCCCAGAACCGGGTATCTTCGACATCCCATTTTTGTAGATCGGCCATAATGGCTCTCCTCGTGAGTACAGTCTTATAACGTTAAAAAATCGTCGGCTTTTGCCTGATCCAGCCGGTGCCGAAATTGATCCAGTTTGATGGCGTAAAACATCAGTACCATGCAGCCCGCCAGCACCCCGTAGAGCAACATGAAGCAAGAACTGCGAATGCCGGTGAGATCGGCCGCCAAACCGAACAGGATGGGCAGCGAGAAACCGCCGAAAGCGCCGATGGC
>DDNV01000093.1:49748-50337 GCA_002341315.1 Cellvibrionales bacterium UBA2511 | reverse complement strand
AAACCGCCGAAAGCGCCGATGGCGGCCACCGCTCCGCCTACCACGCCGACGTTATCCGGGTAATAGTCGTAGATAATCCGGTAGATACTGGCCTTGCCGAAGCCCATCGCCAGCCCCATCACGAAGGTCAGTAGCACGAACACCCACAGGTTGATGTGGATGTTGAGGAACAGATTCCGCTCGATGCCGTGGATGGTCATGGTGGTGGGCGGGTAGGAGAGGAAAAACAGGCACACCAGGCACACCCAGAACACTGACCAGTTGATGCGGCGGGCGCCAAAGTTGTCGGCGAACCAGCCCCCCAGGGCGCGTACAATGGCTGCCGGCAGGGTGAACAGCAGGGTGACAAAAGAGGCTGTTTTCAGGTCGAGCCCGTATTCGCCCACATAGTACTGGGGCAGCCACAGGGTCAGGGCCAGGAAACCACCGAACACAAAATAGTAATAGAGGCCAAAGCGCCACACCCGCAGTTCCCGCAGGGGGCGCATTTCCTCCGTCCAGGATTGCCGGGACCTGGTTCGTTGGCTTCTGTCCGAGGGCGACCAGCTAAAGAACCAGAACAGTATCGCGATTGCCAGCAGCACAGAAC
>DDNV01000093.1:43493-49669 GCA_002341315.1 Cellvibrionales bacterium UBA2511 | reverse complement strand
TGGGTACTGCCTGCCAACCATACGAGAGGATAATCAACGGTGCCACCAGGTTGGTGATGGCGGCCCCGGCATTGCCGGCACCGAAGATACCCATGGCGGTGCCTTGTTGTGAGGCCGGGAACCAGCCGGAAACCAGACTGATACCCGTGGCAAAGGTGCCTCCGGCGATACCCAGTACCAGGCCGACACAGAGAAACTGCCCAAAGGTCCTGGCGTAGGGGAGGGTGAACAGCGCCAGCGCTACAATCAGCGATTGCACGAAAAATATCAGCCGACCACCAAAATGCTCCGCCAGCACGCCGCTGATCAGCCGGGCCAGAGCACCGGTAAGAATCGGTGCCGCCACCAGCAGTCCGAAGGCGGTTTCGCTCAGACCCAGGTCAGTTTTGATCTGCATACCGAGAATCGCAAACAGGGTCCAGGCGGCAAAATGGGCGGCAAAAGCGGTTGTGCAGATACCGAGGCTGTACCATTTATGTGGCCAGTTTTGTGACTGGGCTGTGGTCATGGGCTTTTCATTTTCTCCCGAATGTGGTTTGAATGTAGTAACAGTGAGTGGTCCCGAACATGACCTGTATCAATCACCGAACCGCTTGAATTTGATGGGGTTTTTGAAAGTACTACCTAAGTGGTAGGCTGGTTTTTTTAAAAAACCTTAAATAACATAAGGTTGTTTTTGGTTGTCGGGATGGGTGGAGATGACTGCTCCGAAAGTGGATATTTGGTGGTAATAACCATGGCAATGATGCTGACCGGCAGGAAATTGCGTTTTTCCCAATCGATTGCGATTCAGGTATTGATCCCGATGTTGGTGATCGGTCTGCTTGCTCTGTCGAGTATGCTGGTCTCCCTGCTGGTGACGCTTAACACCCAGCATGATGCCGAGGCGATCAATATTGCCGGTTCGATGCGGATGCAGACCTACCGCATTGCGGTACACCTGCAGCAGGCCGTGGCGGGAGAGGCCGATCCGAAAGAATTGATTGACACCCTGGCGGAAGAGCACCGCACTTTTTCTGAAAAGCTGTATCAATCGAGCATTGCCCGGGTAGCGGGCGAGCGCAGTGACGTCAGTCTGAAACGCGCCTACCAGCAGGTGGTCACTAACTGGGAACAGCATATGGCCCCGTTATTGTTGTCTCTGAGTTCTGCTGAACAGGGGAGGCTGGCATCGGCCAGTCGGGAATACCTGGGGCATGTCGAGGAACACGTGGGCGATATTGACAGGTTGGTGCTGAGCATCCAGCAAAATACCGAGGAGAAAATTGAGCTATTGGGCATATACGAGGGGCTCAGCATCTTTCTGTCATTTCTGGCGCTGGTGTTCATCGTTATGCGCACCGACCAAAATCTGGTTCGGCCGTTGCAAGATCTGGTGCGGGCCGCCGAGCACACCAGTGTCGGCGATTTTTCCTACCGCACCTACTACGAGGCGGTCAATGAGATTGGCCTGTTGTGCAGTACCTTCAACGATATGTCCGCCAATCTGGCGCGGCACTACCGAAAACTGGAGGACATGGTGGATGAAAAAACCGCCCAGCTGCAGCGCTCCAACCAGATGCTGGACTTCCTCTACAATACTGCGCAGCGACTGTCAGAAGGGGTGGGAGGCAGTCACCAACCCTTCGGGGACATCTTGGCCGATCTGAAAGCGTTGACCGGTATCCCGTGTATTTCCCTGTGCCTGGCCAACGAGGCCAACACCGACAAATATGATTTGATTCTGCCTGCCGGGGAAGAACGCGATTGTCTGATCCGCGACTGTAAAAACTGTTTCATGCAGCCTGACAGTGATCACCAGACTCAGGGTGAGTCATCATTTGCCATCGAGGATTCCAGCGATAATTTTGGCTTTCTGTATATCAACACTGGCCCCAACCTGGTGCTGGAGCCATGGCAGCAGCGGCTTATCGAAGCCGTGGTAGAGCATCTGGCGGCGGCCATGGCGCTGCACTACCGGGATGGACTGAGTCGGCGGGTGATGCTGTTCGAGGAGCGCTCCATTATTGCCAGAGAATTGCATGACTCTCTGGCTCAGTCCCTGTCCTACATGAAAATGCAAGTGGCGCGGCTGGTGCGGCTGTTTGATCGGGAGGCCCCGGAAGAGCAACTGCGCGAGGGCTTGGAGGATCTGCAGCAGGGATTGAATGCCGCCTATCGGCATTTGCGGGAACTACTGACGACCTTTCGGCTGAAACTGGATGCCCCGAGTCTTTACCAGGCATTGAAAGCCACAGTGGATGAATTTGATCGCCAGAGTGAGCAGACCGAAGTGAAGCTGGAGTTCCACCTGGGACACTGTCCGTTGACCCCCAACGAGGATATCCATGTTTTGCAGATTATCCGCGAGGCCATCACCAATGCCTTCAAGCACGCCGGGGCCAGCTGTATCGAATTGCGTTGTGAGCGAGGTGCCGATAACCACGCAGTATTCCGGGTGCTGGATGATGGTGTGGGAATTGCCACTGACCCGGTCAAGGAACACCACTACGGGCTTTCTACCATGCGGGAGCGGGCGGAACTGTTGCAGGGTACCCTGGATATACACCCCGGTGAGGCGGGGGGGACCGAAGTGGTTCTCAGTTTTATGCCAGAGGTCTTTTCCTGAGTAAAATGATCAACTATTCACCTGCGCCAGATCAATTTATTTTAGGGAATGGCGCTCTAAACTAATCCTGACTATGACAATGATGTACTTTTTGAAGAGGCGACCATGAACGAGTCTAAAAGCAAATTGATCCTGGTGGATGACCACCCATTGCTGCGCAAGGGCGTACGCCAGCTATTGGCGCTGGAGGATGATATGGAGGTGGTCGGTGAAGCCAGCAATGGTCGCGATGCGGTTGAATTGGTCAAGCAACAGGGGCAGGACGTGGACCTCGTGCTGCTCGATCTGAGCATGAAAGGCATGGATGGCATCGAGACTCTCCGGGAAATGCGCGAGGTGGGTGTGTGCTGCCGTATTGTGGTCTTCACGGTTTCCGATGAAAGCAAAGATATGCTGGCGGCGTTCAAGGCCGGAGCCGATGGCTATCTGCTGAAAGATATGGAGCCAGCGGAGCTGGTGGAAAGAATCCGCGATGCCTGTATCGGCAAGATGGTGCTGTCACATGAGCTCACCGAGGTGCTGGCCAAGGCTTTCCGTGATAACGCCCGCAGTGAACAGGATTCAGGCTACGACGCCCTGACTCGTCGCGAAAAGGAAATCCTGCGCATGGTGTCTGCCGGGCTGAGTAACAAGCTGATTGGTCGCGAACTCGATATTGCCGAGGCGACGGTCAAGGTCCATGTTAAACACCTGCTGAAAAAACTCGGTTTGCGTTCGCGGGTAGAGGCCGCCGTCTGGGCGGTGGAACACCAGAAAAATTAATGGGAATCATTTTTTCCGAGCGGAGTTTCTCCTATGGATTCGTCTTATCTACCGCGCGCGATCTGGCTGGCGCGCGCTGAAAACCTGATTTTCCCGCTCTGTCGCCGGGTGCCTTTTCGAATACAGCAATGGTTGTTGGAAAATGTACTTCAGCAATTGCTGGCGGAGGCTTCCGCCGAAGGTGAGCTGACATTCCTTGAGGGTCGAACCCTGTCAATTCGGGTGACTGATATGGGTGTCGGTTGGCATATTGTCGGTTGCCATCCCCGTTTGTTGGTCTTGCCGCCGAACGATACAGCCGATGTCACGATTCTTGGTCGAGCCAGAGGGTTTGCGTTACTCGCTTCTGGCCGAGAAGATCCCGATACCCTGTTTTTCCGTCGCGAGCTTTGCCTGGAGGGTGATACTGAACTGGGCCTGGGAGTGAAAAACCTTCTGGACAGCATAGAGCGGGATGTCCTGCCACTGCCGATAAGACGGTTGTTGTCGGGTGCGGGGACCATGGCGAATGGTATTTAAACGATTCTCCGGGGGGAGTGCCCGTCAAAGGTCGAGAGATACAAAGCCTCGACTTTTTCCCGGGCCCACGGGGTTCTACGCAGGAAAGTCAGCGATGACTTGATGGACGGGGCATTTTTAAAACACTTGATATCAATTCGCCGGGCCAGGCCATCCCAGTCGTAGTGCTCCACCAGCGCCGTGACAATTTGCTGCAAGGTCACGCCATGTAGGGGGTTGTTCGGTTGCAGATTGGTCATCAGATGGATCCATCACTCTTGTTGTGGTGTTTATACCACTACGGTCGGTAAATGGCTGCCCATTAATGTGGTGTTGTACATCATCAGGCTGTTTTGAATCGCAATGGCAATGAGGAAAAGCCGCTTGCGGGATAGACAGCATTGATGGCTGGTTTGCCCGCTACGGGCTCGATCCACTCGGTGTGTCTGAACAGTGTCTCCATAACTGTCAGCAGCTCCATTCGAGCCAGCGGTGCACCGGGGCAGACATGGATCCCCGCCCCATACAGCAGATTTTCGGTCGGGTCGCGATCCAGGCGGAAGCTGTCCGGGCTATCGAAGACATCACTGTCCCGGTTGGCGGAAATCCAGTTCAGCGAGATTCGCTCGCCAGCACCCATCTTTCGGCCACCCATTTCCACCGGACAGGTCGTAATACGCCGGTTGGTTACCAGGGGGCCGTGGATCCGCAGAATCTCATCAATGGCCCCGGGCAACAGGGACGGTTGCTCGCGCAACCGTTTCTGTACCTCAATGTGTTTCGCAAGATAGTGAACCAATATACCGATTGCCGCAGAGATGGTGCCAATTTCCCCGACGGTCCAATTCCGTAAAATACTGGTCATCTCCCCATTGTTTAATCGGCGCCCCCAGACTTCTTCGTGCATCAGGTCGGCAGTGATGTCATCACCGGGTTTTGCGCCAGCCTGACGACGAACTTCAAGCATGTCGACGACGAGGGTTTCAAGTTCGCGTGCAATGTCTGACATCGCTGCCCGGTCTCCAGCGCGGGTGGCCTCGGTATTCTTTCTGGCCCACTGGACTAGCGGGTCGTGCAAGCTGGGTGGCCAGCCGAGAAATGCACATTGAACTTGTACCGCAAAGGGCTGGGCGATATCGGCCATCAGTTCCACATCATTTTGGGCCGGTATCTGGTCAAGCAGTTCTGTGATGATTTCCCGGCAGGAAGGTTCGAAGGCATCCATTCGCGCTGGAGCAAAGTAGGGTTCTATGATTTGCCGGTAAACGGTGTGCTCTGGGGGGTCCATACCATTGGGAATAGAGAGATGTTGGGATACCACACTGCTGAAGGTATCGTGATCGTGAAGTACCCGGATAAGGTCCCGATGCCTGAATAGTGACCACTGTACGGCCTCGTTGTAAGCGACAGGACATTGTTCGCGCATATTGTCGTAAGCAGCGCGTTGATCGCGAAGAACCGCTTCGGATTGCGGATCCCAATCGGATCGGAGTTTTTCAGTCATGATTACGCCTCTTCATGTCAGAGTATTTTGCGAACAGTCGGCATGCAGAATCCTGCAGGATAGCGATATGTTCTGGTGCAGAGTCAACCGGTTCTGGTCGAGGGGAATACGCTATTACGCTAAATCCATACCCGGCTTCCCGTACCAGTAGCCATTACAAAATGTGGCTGCTCCCTGGTCACTGGCAATGAGTTGATTGCTGAGTGTTTCTCCTCGGCGTATCCGGTCAAATTGCTCCAGCACCTGGAATGTGTTGCTGCTGTTTGGACTGATGCGGAGAATATCAACACCAATAGCTGCCATGTCATGGTATTCCGCCAGCAAATTGTGAATGTCACCAGAAAGCGTCTGAATGCCATTCAGGGTAAATAACGACGTATTTTCACGCGTGTGCACAGGAATACCGTCTGGATAATCCAGGCAACTCAGCTGGCAGTCATCCTTTGGCAAGTTGTGATTGCGGGCGGTAAAACAACGAGCGGAGTAGGCCAGTGGCAAATGCCCATAGCTGAATATTTCCGTTTGTACCTGTTCGGCAAAACCAAACTGCTGGACTTCATCGAGGATGCCTTGCAACGTGTGGCGGCTCAGCTCTACCGGCATCACCCAGCGCATCATGCCCGCCTGTTGCAGGACACGCAGGCTGGCGCTGTTGTAGATATTGATGGACGGACCGGCGACAAAGGGCAGATTTCGCTCCGAAAGCAGTTCCACCGCCGCCATGTCGTTGGCCTCCATCAGGCAGCCGCTTTGATCGCAGAGCTTGCGCAAGGTTGCCAGGTCGGCACGTGACTCGATCAGGGC
>DDNV01000093.1:40582-43331 GCA_002341315.1 Cellvibrionales bacterium UBA2511 | reverse complement strand
CAGGGTGGAGAGCACTACCTGTTTACCCGCCTCGGCCAGTGGTGCTGCCATTTCCAGCCACGCCGAAGAGTGAACCTCGCGCCGTTTTGGGCAGACAGTTTCCCCCATGTAGATTATGTCAGCGGGGGAGTCCAGTGCCTGGTGATAAAAGTCTTCGACCTGTTGTCGCGGCCAGTAATAGAAAATGGGTCCCAGGGACAATTGCATCGGTTATTCCCCGTTGTGGTGGGTATTTATTGCCAGGGACGCGAGTAGGCGCCAAAGGTGGTTTGACTGCCCTCGGAAACCCTGGAAAGGGTATCGAACCACTCTCTGCGAGGGGTGAAGCGTTCACCGGCATTGTGATAATGATCCAGTGCTTCCCGCCACACGCTGACCACCTGTGCCACATAGGCGGGACTGCGTTGACGCCCTTCGATCTTGATGGCTTTGATGCCGATCTCCGCCAGCTGGGGAATCAACGCCAGGGTGTTCAGGCTGGTGGGTTCCTCAAGGGCATGATAGGTATGCTTTTCCACTTTGAAGCGGCCTTTGCAGAGGGTGGGGTAACCAGTGTTTTCGCCGGTCTTGAAGCGGTCGATCAACACTCCGTTGAGGCGTGACTCCCTGCCACTGGCTGTCTCTTGCCAGCGCACCGCTGAAGCGGGTGAGCAGGCTCCACAGGTGTTGGGAGATTCGGCAGTGACATAGGATGACAGATGGCAACGGCCCTCGGCCATGATGCACAGACTGCCAAAACCGAATACTTCCAGATCCACCGGGCTGGCGGCCGTCAGTTGTTGCACCTGGGACAGGGAAAGGACTCGCGGCAACACGGCACGGCGAATGTCGAACCGGCGTTGGTAAAAGGATAGTGCCGCGGCGTTGGTGGCCGATCCCTGGACCGATAGATGCAGGGCGAGTTGCGGATATCGTTCCCGGGCGTAGTCGAGTACACCCAGGTCGGCGACGATCAGTGCGTCAACACCCAGTTGCGCGGCGCGATCTACCGCTGTCTGCCAGGCGCTCCAGTTGTGGGGTTGCGGGTAGGTATTGATGGCCACGAATAACCGGACATTGTGCCTGCGGGCGTATTCCAGGGCCCGGTCTGCCTTGCCGTCATTAAAGTTGAGGCCGGCGAAATGACGGGCGTTGGTGGCGTCCCGAAAACCGATGTAGACAGCATCAGCGCCGTTGTCCACGGCGGCCTTGAGTGCGGGCAGGCTGCCCGCTGGACAGACGAGTTCCATGGTCGATCCTCTGGGTAATAAAAAAACGTCCGACTGCAATGGACCGGACGCAAAATCCCTGGAGTAGGGGTGAAAGCTTAGTGTTAACAGGCCCTAGTCTGTCACCGGCACCAGTAAGACTTTCTGCCGGGCTCGGTGAATCACGCCGGGGGCTGTTCCGCCGATCAGGGTATCGTAGAAGGGGCTGTGACCGTGGTTGCCGATGACGATCAGGTCTGCCTGTAGACGGTCCGCAGCCTGTATCAATTGATCGACGGGTTTGCCTTCCAGCATGACTGCACGGCAGTTGATACCTCGGGCAGACAGGTCATCGGCCATGTTCTTCAGCCGTGTCAACGCCTCATCGTAGGACAGCTGTATTTCTTTCTTCAGCTCTTCATCAGTGGCACCTTCCATACCCGGTAATTCAGTTTCCACTGTTGCCAGAATCAACACGGCACGGTACTGCATAGCCAGATCGATGGCCGCATCGAGCACACGCTCTGCATTTGAATCCAGGTCGATTGCCGCAAGTATGGTTTTCATGGTGCAACTCCCCGGTTGACCTAAAAATGGCATAACAAATTCTGCTCCGCTCACCCTTGTGTGCAATTGATGTACGTCAAGCGTGTCCCCGAAGAGGTTCTTCTCTTAGGGGGTACCACTAAATAGACGGGTTAATGCAGGTTTTGGGTTGCCGGTCATAGTATTTGGCTATCTATTTGAAATTCATCAATTATTTATGAATCTTCAATTACCTATTTGGTGGTATTTCCAGGTGAGCTGGTCTTTTTTGCAAGCTTCGGCCGATGACCTGGATCAACTGTCATACCGCAACCTCTAGGTAGATTCAGCCCATCAGTCCCGGTTGTCGTTTTACAGTCAGATACAGTTCCCGCGAGGAAAAACACCATGTCCCAGGCAACAATCAATTTACTGGACCTCAAAGATCCGAAAATCAGGATGCTGCATATTACGTGGTTCGCCTTTTTTCTCAGTTTTGTCGTCTGGTTTAGCCATGCCCCAATGCTGGCGGTAATCAAGGAGGCTTTTGACCTCACCGGAGAGCAGGTTAAGGCACTGATGATTCTCAATGTAGCCATGACCATTCCCGCCCGGATACTGATTGGTATTCTGGTAGACAAGTTTGGGCCACGACATATTTTCAGCGGTTTGCTGATACTTTCCGGCGGTATCTGCCTGTTGTTTGCCACGGCCACCAGCTATGAACAGTTGGCGTTATTCCGTTTTCTGCTCGGCTTTGTCGGTGCAGGATTCGTGATTGGCATTCGCATGGTCGGTGAGTGGTTTCCGGCCAGACAGGTGGGTTTGGCGGAGGGTATATACGGTGGCTGGGGCAACTTCGGTTCTGCGGCCGGCGCCATGGCGCTGCCTACCATTGCCCTGATGTTTGGGGGTGATGACGGTTGGCGTTTTGCCCTGGGCCTTACGGGTGTCGTCGCTTCCCTCTATGGTGTGTTTTACTACTTGAAGGCTCGCAATACGCCCAAGGGTTCCACCTATTTCAAACCGAAAAAATC
>DDNV01000093.1:40023-40474 GCA_002341315.1 Cellvibrionales bacterium UBA2511 | reverse complement strand
TATTTCAAACCGAAAAAATCCGGTGGTCTGGAAGTGTCCAGCTGGGGCGATTTCTGGTTTTACCTGGCGATGAACATCCCGATGTACATCGCCCTTGCGGTGCTGACCTGGAAGTTGTCCCCGTCAAACCTGGGACTGCTTTCATCGGGAGGGGCCGGTGGTATCTACATCGGTTTGGTGTTGCTCTATCTATTCCAGGTGTACCAGATCTGGAAGGTGAACCACGAACACCTGAAACAGGGTGTCCCGGAAATGCAACGCTACCAATTTAGACAGGTGGCGATTCTCGACGGGTCCTATTTTGTGACCTTTGGTTCCGAGCTGGCGGTGGTCTCGATGCTGCCATTGTTCTTCCTGGAAACCTTTGAGGGACTTGATCCTGTCAAGGCTGGACTACTGGCCTCAGGGTTCGCTTTCATGAATCTGGTGGCACGTCCCGGCGGCGGCTGGT
>DDNV01000093.1:33019-39877 GCA_002341315.1 Cellvibrionales bacterium UBA2511 | reverse complement strand
CGAGCGACAGGTTCGGACGTCGGAAGACCCTGATGATCCTGATTTCCGGGCTCGCCGCAGGCTATTTTCTGCTTAGCCATATCGATGGCACTTGGTGGATTTTCCTGGCGGTGCTCGCCACCATGTGCTGCTCGTTCTTTGTCCAGGCGGGAGAGGGTGCAGTGTTTGCCATGGTGCCGCTGGTACAGCGGCGTATGACCGGCCAGATCGCCGGCATGGCCGGTGCCTATGGCAACGTGGGTGGTGTGACCTATCTGACCATTCTGTCGTTTGTCGATTATCAAACTTTTTTTCTGCTGATCGCCGCTTCCGCTGTGCTGTTGTTTGTAGGCGTGATTTTCCTGAAGGAGCCTTCCGGCAAGATGGCCGAAGTATTACCTGATGGAACAGTGGAGCTGATCGACGTAAGCTGACATGGCAACCAACGTGACGGAGAGGGTGCATACGTGAGTCGAGGGGGCATTGAAACAGCAAATGTTTTCCGGGCCACTGTGGGGTGCTGCTCCGATGCGGGCGTTAAACAGGTCAATGAGGATGCGGTGGGCTATCGTATTCCCGACGATCACCTGCTCAATACCAAAGGCATAGTTGTGGCGCTGGCAGACGGTGTCAGCACGGCCGAAGCGGGCAGGGAGGCGGCGGAGCTGTGCATTCGCTCGGTGCTAAACGATTACTATACGACCCCCGAGACCTGGAGTGTCAAACATGCTATTCAGAAAATTCTCACCCCGCTGAATCGTCAACTTTATAACCTGGGGCACGAAATCCACGATGAGGCAAGGGGCTATGTCACCACCCTGAGTGTGCTGGTGATCAAGTCCCATCTCGGCTATCTGTTTCATATCGGCGACAGCCGTATCCATCGTCTGGCGGCAGAGAATGGGGAATTAACCCAGTTGACCCGGGATCACACGGCGGGTATTTCCACCGAACAGAATTATCTGATCCGCGCCATGGGCATGGACACCGGCCTCAATGTGGATGCCAGCGTTGTCACCCTTAAGCAGGGTGATATTTTTCTACTCACCAGCGATGGGGTACACGATTTCCTCCCCATTGAAGCATTGCGTGGACTGATCGAGCGCCACCCGGATGATTACCCACGTGCCTGTCGTACCATTGTTGCTGCTGCACGGGCCGCCGGCAGTCATGACAACCTCAGTTGTGCGTTGCTGCGTATCGACCATTTGGGACTGGAAAATATCGAGGACCTTAACGAGCGGTTGACCCGGCTGCCGTTCCCGCCTGATCTGTCTCCCGGAGTCAAGATTGATGGCTACGAAGTGTTGGCAGAAATGTATGCCAGCGAGCGAACCCAGCTCTACCGGGTGCGGGATCTGGACAGCGGTGCGGAACTGGTGATGAAAACCCCATCGCAGAATTACTGTGACAGCCCTGCCTATATTGAGCGTTTCATCATGGAAGAGTGGATCGGTTTGCGAATCGACCACCCCAACGTCGTCAAGGTGATCGCCCCGAAGGGGGCACGCCGGTTTCTCTACTACCTGATGGAACTGGTGCCGGGCTTGCCCCTGGATCAATGGCTGGAACAGCACCAGGAGCGCCGACCGAGGGATCTGATTGCACTGGTGGAGCAAATCGCTGCCGGCCTGGAGGCACTGCACGAGAAGGAAACCGTGCACCAGGATCTGAAGCCCGGCAACATCATGGTGACCCCAGACATGGAGGTTCGCATTGTTGATTTTGGCTCGGTGTATGTTCCCGGCATTCATGAAATCTTTACGCCGATGACCCGCGAGGTGGCACTGGGCACCCTGGACTATGCTGACCCCGCCTACCGCTTCCGTATCAACACCGGCATCCGTGGCGATATCTATTCCCTGGGCGTGATCGTCTACGAAATGTTTACCGGCTTTTTACCCTATGGTCACCGCATGGAAAAATGCCGTTCCAGGGAAGACTTCCTGCGGCTGCGCTACGTTCCGAGTTACCATCACCGGGATCTGATTCCGTTCTGGTTTGACCGGGCGCTGAAAAAGGCTGTTTCCATTGAACCGGAACAGCGTTACGAAACCCTGCAGGGTTTCCTTCGGGACCTGAAACAACCCAACCCGGAATTTCTCAAGGAAGACCCGCAGCGTCCGGTGGAGAAGGATATGCTGCTATTCTGGAAAATGCTTTCCTTTGTATTATTCGGGTTGCTGATAATTTCGCTGCTGGTGTCCGCCTCCCGCTGATGGTCTCGACAGCCCACGCAGATCTGACCCGAATCAACCGAACTGAAGACAAGAGAGAATTTATGTCCCACGCCGCCAAAGAATTTGTCCCCCTGCACATCGCCGTCCTCACGGTTTCCGACACCCGCACGCTGGAGCAGGACAGCTCCGGCCAGTTGCTGGTGGACCGTCTTTCTGAAGCTGGTCACGTACTGGCGGACCGGGCGCTGATCCCCGACGATATCTACCGTTTGCGTGCTGAGGTATCCCGTTGGATTGCCGACCCGCAACTCCAGGTAGTGCTCGTGACTGGCGGCACTGGTTTCACTGACCGGGATTCAACCCCGGAGGCGTTGCAGCCACTGTTCGACAAACAGGTGGAAGGCTTTGGCGAGCTGTTCCGGCAAATTTCCTTTACCGAGATCGGCACTTCTACCGTGCAGTCCCGTGCGGTGGCGGGTCTGGCCAACCGCACGCTGGTGTTTTGCATGCCGGGTTCCACCAATGCCTGCCGCACCGCCTGGGACAGAATCCTCGGCGAGCAACTGGATGCCCGCACCCGCCCCTGCAATTTCATCCCTCATGTGGCGCGGGTGGCTGAATGCAAGGGCCGCTCATGAACAGTTGTGACCAAGCTGGATTAATGACCGTCGAACAGGCGCTGGAGCGGCTTTTGGCCGCGGCACAACCGTTGGTGGATACCGAAACCGTACCCTTGATGCAGGCCCTCGGTCGAGTGTTGGCTGCTGACCAGCAATCGCCGGTAGATGTGCCGCCGGCGGACAACAGCGCCATGGACGGTTTCGCCCTGCGCTTTGCCGACTGTAATACCGGTGAAGAAACCACCTTGCCGATCAGTCAGCGCATTCCGGCAGGTGCCGTGCCAGAGCTACTGCAGCCGGGCAGTGCCGCCCGCATCTTCACGGGTGCGGAAGTACCTCCCGGTGCCGATACGGTGGTGATGCAGGAGCAGTGTCACTGGGACGATGCCCGGGTGACCCTGGCTGCCGATATCAAGGCCGGCACCAACATACGCCCCATCGGACAGGATATTCACCGCGGCGCCACTGTGTTGGTTCGGGGTCACCGCCTCAAACCCCAGGACCTCGGTCTGCTGGCCTCGGTCGGTATTGCCGAGGTACCAGTATACCGGCGTCTCAAGGTTGCTTTGTTGTGTACTGGCGATGAACTGGTGGAACCCGGCGAGCCGCTGCCGCCGGGACATATTTACAACTCCAACCGCTTTACCCTGATGGGTCAGTTGCAGGCACTGGGTTTCGATTATGTCGATCTGGGCAGGGTGGCAGATACGCCAGAGGCTACTGAGCAGGCGTTGCGCAGGGCCGCTGCCGAGGCCGACTGTATCATCAGCAGTGGCGGAGTCTCTGTGGGTGATGAGGACCACGTCAAGGGCTGTGTCGAGAAGCTGGGCAGCCTGAACCTGTGGCGCATGGCCATCAAGCCCGGCAAGCCGCTGGCGTTTGGCCAGGTGCAGGGCACACCCTTTATTGGCCTGCCCGGCAATCCCGCCTCGGTATTTGTTACCTTCGCCATTGCCGCACGCCCCTATTTGTTGAAAAGCCAGGGGGCCAGCGATTACCTGCCCACGCCAATTCCCGTGATTGCCGGGTTCAGTCGACCGCATGCGGCGAAACGCCAGGAATACCTGCGCGCACGGTTGGTCCAGGATGCGCAGGGGAGTGTGCGAGCCCAACTGGCGGGCAGCCAGAGCAGCGGCGTGCTCTCCAGTGTTTCGCAGGGCAATGGCTTTGTGGTGCACCGTCTCGGGGAAAGTATGGAAGCCGGCGATGCCGTACCGTTTCTGTTGTTTTCCGACTTGCTTTTCTAGCCACCCTCTCCAGTCAATCACGGGTGACTTGATCTGAATTCTATGAAGCCGGGGAGGTGGCTTCTATAATCGAAAGTAAAGCAGTCCCGGCGAAGTGCCGGGGCATAACTATAAGGAAATGGCACTATGGGCAATCGGGTGACTCTGGTGTTTCACGGCGCTGCCAATACCGTAACGGGTTCCCGTTATCTGATTGAGGTAGATGATCGGCGGGTTCTAGTGGACTGTGGGTTGTTTCAGGGCTACAAGCACCTGCGGGAGCGCAACTGGAAACCCTTTCCGGTGGATCCCGGCACCATTGAGGCGGTGTTCCTTACCCATGCCCATCTGGATCACAGCGGCTACCTGCCGAGATTGGTTAAAGACGGTTTCAAGGGGCCGATTTACTGTACCCAGGCAACACGCGATCTTTGCAAGATTCTGTTGGCCGATTCTGCGCATCTGCAGGAGGAGGAGGCGGAATACCGCAATCGCCATCAATACAGTAAGCATCAGCCAGCCCTGCCGCTCTATACCCGGCAGGATGCGGAAAAGGCGATGAAGCAATTTGAAGTGGTGGGATTCAGTTCCGTGGCAGATGCACGTTCAGGCGAGTCCACTGCGACGGTCACCATGGGTGATATCGAGGCAAGTTTTTATGCCAATGGCCATATTCTCGGCTCTGCATTTCTGGATGTGCATGCAGGCGGCCGACATATTCTTTTCAGCGGCGATATGGGTCGCAGCAATGACCTGGTAATGCGGGCACCGGAACTGCCAGTATCCTGTGATTACCTGGTGATTGAATCCACCTATGGCAATCGTCTCCATGACAATCGCGATGTCTGGGACGTGGTGTCTGGAATCATTAACGACACGGTGTCCGGGGGTGGTTCCGTGCTGATTCCGACCTTTGCCGTGGGACGTGCCCAGGCCATGCTCTATCTGATTACCGAGCTGCGGCAGCAGGGGCGAATTCCCTATTTACCGGTCTTTCTGGACAGCCCCATGGCGATCAGTGCCACGGAGGTCATGCTTCGGCACCATCGCTATCACCGGCTGAACAAGGCTTCCTGCCAGCAGCTGTCACGGGATGTCACCTTTGCCCGAACGGTGGAGGATTCCATTGCCATCAACCGGGTGCATGTGCCGGCCATTATTCTCTCGGCCAGCGGTATGGCAACGGGTGGACGGGTGTTGCATCATCTGCAGCGAATGCTCGGTGATCATCGCAATACTGTAATGTTTGCCGGTTATCAGGCACCGGGTACCCGGGGGGCCCGCATGGTGGGTGGCGAGAAAAAAATCAAGATATTCAATCGCTACCATGAGGTGAAAGCGCGGGTGGAATGTCTGGATTTTCTCTCCGCCCATGCCGACCGGCTGGAATTGTTGCATTGGTTGCAGCAAATGCCCGCCGCGCCAAAACGCTGTTTTGTCACCCATGGTGATGAAGAGGCAGCCGATCAGTTTCGTATCAGCATTGGCGAAGAGCTCGGCTGGGAAGCCTGTGTACCGGACATGGGCGACAAGGTGAAATTGTAATCAGACCTGGCTGACCCGCACGTCCGCAGTAAATTGCTTCTCGCTCGACAGGGAGTTGCTGACAAAGCAGTTTTCCTCTGCCTTGCGCAACAATTTTTCGGCTTTTTCCCGATCTTCCCCAGCCGCAATCGTCAATTGCGCGAGGGTGCTGATCTGGGTAAACAGGACTTTCTTTTCCACTTTATCCAGAACGCCTTCACTGGTGCATTGGATTTCCAGCCAGTTCAGACCGGCTGCACGGGCGATAGATCTGAAGGTCAGTGCCAGGCAGTTGGCCACGGCACCCAGCAACATTTCTTCCGGGGTCCAGGTGTCGCCGGGCCCATCAAAATCCAATGGTGCAGCGACCTCCAGTGTGCAGTCATTTTCCAGCGTGGTGGCAAAGTTGCCCTGGGCTGTGCCGATGGTCGTTGCCTGGTATTGATGGGGCAGTGGTTGCATAAACGGCCTCTGATTCAGTTGTGCGGGTTCCAGCGCGCATTGCGCTGTTGGTCCGTCTGTTTTGCATCGACCCACTTCGTGCTGCCATCCCGGTAGTATTCTTTCTTCCAGAACGGTGCATGGGTTTTCAGGTGATCCATAATAAATTCACAGGCACTGAAGGCAGCTTCCCTGTGAGCGCTACTGACGCCGACGAAGACAATCTGATCGCCGGGCAGCAGGTCGCCGATGCGGTGCACAATGCGGATATCGATCAATGCCCAGCGTTGTGCGGCCTGTTCGGCCGTCTGTTGCAGGGAGGCCTCAGTCATACCGGGATAATGCTCCAGGTGCATGAAGCCCAGCGGTTTATCGCCAGTGTCGCGCACCTGACCGGTAAATATTGCGATACCACCCACGTCAGTTCTGTCGGCCTGTAACTGACGAATTTCCTGGCCGGTATCAAAGTCTGCGGCCTGTACCGCAATGGTTATCATCCGCCGGTTACCGGGGGGAACAGCGCCACTTCGTCGCTGTCCTCCAGTAATGTGTCTTGAGTGGCCATGGTCTGGTTGACGGCGTATAGCAATGTCCCCGTGCCGAGTGCTTGCTGCCATTCTGATCCGCGCTGTTTGAGGGCTGCCAGTAAGTCAGCAATATCATTTGTTCCGGGGGGCAACGGCAACTCAATCTCGCCAGTACCCAATTGCTCCCGCAGATTGCCAAAAAAAAGAATTTTCATGGATTTACTTTCCAGTGGCCGGATTTTCCGCCTGCCTTTTCCAGCAGGCGGGTGGATTCGATCACCATACCGCGGTCCACCGCTTTGCACATATCGTAGACGGTCAGCGCCGCCACCGAAGCGGCGGTGAGCGCCTCCATTTCCAC
>DDNV01000093.1:32046-32842 GCA_002341315.1 Cellvibrionales bacterium UBA2511 | reverse complement strand
CCATTTCCACCCCGGTTTTGCCGTCCAGGCCGCAACTGGCGATGATGCGCAGTTGGTTGCTGTCCTGCAGCAGCTCGAATTCCACCTTGATGGAAGTGAGCATCAGGGGGTGGCAGAGGGGAATCAGGTCGGCACATTTCTTGGCGGCCTGAATACCGGCGATACGCGCCACCGCCAGAACATCGCCCTTTTTGTGGCCTCCGCTGCCAATCAATGCCAGAGTTTCCGATTGCATCCGTACCAGTGTTTCAGCCGTAGCCTCACGGTGGGTAACGGCCTTGCCAGCCACATCCACCATGTGGGCATTGCCCTGGTCATCCAGGTGGGTCAGTTTGCGCATGTCGCTCAAGGGTGCACTCCGCGATAATGATTCAGTGTGATCAATCATTTAATGTGATCATAGTCTAGCGCAACTGGAGCGGAAAACGCATTGCATCAGATCAAAGGGTTGTCTCTGTGGGGATTATCAGAATAGCCCGGAAATCATTGACATTGGTGCGGGTGGGTCCGGTGATCAGCAGGTCTTCCAGATCCCTGAACAGGGGATAACAGTTGTTGTTTTCCAGTTCCTTGCTGATATCCCAGCCCCTTTCCTTGGCGCGCTGCCAGGTTTCAGGGCTGAGGATGGCTCCGGCATTGTCACCGGCACCGTCGATGCCATCGGTATCCGCCGCCAGAGCGTAAATACCCGGGGCGCCCTCCAGTTCAGTCGCCAGCGCCAGCAGGTATTCCCCATTGCGACCACCCGTGCCATCGCCTCGAACAGTGACGGTTGTTTCGCCACCGGAAAGTATGA
>DDNV01000093.1:18284-31960 GCA_002341315.1 Cellvibrionales bacterium UBA2511 | reverse complement strand
GGGCCGCCTCCCCTGGCAATAGAGAGGGCCAAAGCCCCATGTTCACGGGCGACATCGCGGGATTCACCGGTGATGTCATCTCCCAGCAACAGGGTGTTGAACCCGGCCTGTTGTGCCTGTCTGGCGGCAGCTTCCAGTGATTGCCCGGCACTGGCAATGATCCGATAGTCGTGGTTGCACAGCCTTGAATCGCCGGGCTTCGGAGTTTCCGAGTCGGGGTTTTTCAGCCATGCGGCAATTGTTTCAGGTATCGGAATTCGGTATTTGTGCAGTATCGACAGCGCCTCTGAAGAGGTGGATGGATCCGCTGCGGTGGGACCGGAAGCGATGGTGGTCGGGTTGTCTCCGGGCACGTCGGATATGGCCAGCGTCAGCAATCGGGCTGGTGTGCAGGCCAAGGCAAGGCGACCGCCCTTGATGGCGGAAAGGTGCTTGCGGACACAGTTGATTTCATCGATCGTTGCACCGCATTTTAACAATGCCCGATTGATGCCCTGCTTATTGGCCAAACTGATTCCCGGGGCGGGGAGGGCCAGCAGGGATGATCCGCCACCGGAGATCAGGCAGATGACCAGATCATCTGCGTCGAGATTCCCAACCAGTGCCAGTATCCGTTTGGCCGCCTGTTCGCTCATGGTATCCGGTACCGGGTGGCTGGCTTCGATCACCTCAATTCTTTGGAGTGGTTGGCTGTGACCATAGGCGGTTACCACCAGACCGTGCAATGGGCCGGACCAGTGTTGTTCAAGACAACTGGCCATCGAGCAGGCGGCCTTGCCCGCGCCGATCACCAGTGCACACCGGGCTTTGTTCTCCGGTAAAAAATCAGCCAATACCCGGGCTGGCTGGGCGGTTGCTACCGCAACATCAAACAGCTCGGTCAGCAGGGTGCGGGGATCCGGATCAACAACATTCATGCTCGGGCCAGAGAGGGGGGGGGTGCATTGGACATATACCCATCATCCCACTGGCATCCAGCCTGTGAAAGTGGATAATCAGGCTCTGTCTCATGGCCCGGAAAAATAGTGTGTCAGCCAAACAGTACATCGCCGCCCAGCAATTGCTCGACGATTCCTTCAGGTTGGGCTTGCAGGTGCTGGAAAGTGGTTTCTGCCCGCACTTTATCATTGGCGTCTGGCGGGGTGGGGCCCCGGTGGGGATCGCGGTTCAGGAGCTACTGGCCTATTTCGGTGTGGAGACGGATCACATCGCCATCCGCACGTCTTTTTACACAGCGCCCGGCGAACGGGCCAGGGCGGTCCGGGTGCATGGCCTGGGCTATGTGATCGACCATATCCGCAAGGCCGATTCACTGCTGATTGTGGATGATGTTTACGATACCGGACTGAGCCTGCAACAGATTGTGTCGGATATCCGGCAGGACTGTGGCGAGAGCCCGCCGGAAATTCGTCTGGCGACCCCCTATTTCAAACCGGCCAATAACCGCACTGACCGGGTGCCGGATTATTACCTGCACGAGACGGACCGATGGCTGGTGTTCCCCCACGAACTGGCGGGGCTGTCAGCGCAGGAGTTGCTGAAACACAAACCCGGTATAGACGCGTTGCGGGAAAAACTCTCAACCCTCGGCAAATAGTCGGGTCAGCTTCTGGATAATCTGGCCCTGGCCACTCTGGAACCGGTTTCCCGGCCCAGTTGTTCGGTGATATAGGTTCCTGCGGCGGTGATTTTATCCAGGTCGACACCGTGTTCAATGCCGAGGCCGTTGAGCATGTAGACCAGGTCCTCCGTGGCCACATTTCCCGATGCCCCTCTGGCGTAAGGGCAGCCTCCCAGTCCGGCCACGGAACTGTCTACCACCGCCACACCCAGCTGTAATGCCCTATAGATATTGACCAGAGCCTGACCGTAGGTGTCATGGCAATGCACGGCCAACTGCGGGATCGGCACCACCCTGCTGACCGCTTCAATCACCCGGCTGATACTGCCGGGGGTGCCGACACCGGTAGTATCCCCGAGGGAGATCTCGTAACAACCCATCTGTAACAGCCTCTCCGCAACCTGCATCACTCTCTCTGCGGACACATTTCCTTCGTATGGACAGCCTGCGACACAGGAGATATAGCCGCGCACTCGCAGATTGGCCGCTCTGGCAGCCTCCATCACCGGGGCGAATCGCTGCAGGCTCTCGTCAATGGAGCAGTTGATGTTTTTCTGGCTGAAGGTTTCCGACGCGGCGGCAAAGATGGCCACTTCGCGAACCCCTGCCGCCAGAGCGCGCTCGACGCCGGTCAGATTGGGGGTCAGGGCTGCATAGATGGTGTCCGGTTGACGTTCGATTCCCTGAAACACCTGTGCAGTGTCAGCCATTTGGGGCACCCGGCGCGGATTGACGAAGCTGCCAGCTTCAATGTAGCGCAGTCCTGCTTCGTTGAGCCGCCGGATCAGTTCAATCTTGACGGCCGGGCTGACCGGTTCGGATTCATTCTGCAGGCCATCTCGCGGGCCGACCTCGACGATACTGACCTGTTTCGGTAGGGTCATGAGCTGTCTGTGTCCTCTGTCTCAATGGTTGTCGTCTGCCAGTGTCTGAGCCCGCCAGCGGGTGAGAGAGACTTTTGTGGCGGCAGAGCGGGTCATTGTACGGCAAGCGCTGAACTCTTTGGTATGACGAAGTAGAACCTGTTTTGTTGGCACAAATGATGTGGTGTCAGCGTTTAAGACCACGGTCGCATTGGGGAAGGGCGGTCGGCACTGAAAACTTTGCTTGATTCGTTTACGATTGCGAATCATTATCATTACCAGTATCATTCCCGTTTTGGTATTTCTGCCGATCAGGGTAGAACAATTTGGGGGGAATTATGCGTACCACACTGAACAGAGGCTGGCAGCCATGCGTGCTTGCCGTCGCCATCGCCTTTGTCAATGGCGCTTATGGAGAAGGCGTCACGGACAATCAAGAGGACGAAGGGGAATCCCCCACCATTGAGCTGGTAGAGGTGAGAGCGGTGCAGTCCAGTAGCGACTACAGCGTACCCACCATGGATACCGCCACCAAGTTCGGTCTGTCCGCCTTCGAAACCCCGCAATCGGTTTCAGTGATTACCCGTGCCCAGATCGATGATTTCGAACTGGATAACATGAATGACGTGTTGTCGCTCACGACCGGTATCAATGTGGAATCGGTGGAAACCGATCGCACGTACTACACCGCGCGGGGGTTTGATATTACCAATTTTCAATACGATGGCATGGGGCTACAGGTGCCCGATGGCAATATCAGTGGGGATATCGATACTTATGCTTTCGAGCGGGTGGAAGTGGTGCGCGGTCCCAATGGTCTGATGACCGGTGCCGGCAATCCCTCCGCCACGGTTAACATGGTACGAAAACGTCCCACTGACGATTTGCAGATTCAGACATCCGCGAGCGCTGGTTCCTATGACCACACCCGTGTTGAGAGTGATATTTCCGGACGCCTGGGCGAGCGAGTGAGGGGGCGGTTCGTCACTGCCTGGCAGGATAATGAGTCTCATCTGGACCGTTACGCCCACGAGAAATCTCTGGTCTATGGTGTGGTGGATGTGGAAATTACCGATGCCACACTGCTGACTCTTGGCTACACCTGGCAGAGAAACAAGTCGGACAGCCCCATGTGGGGTGCGCTGCCACTACTGTACAGCGATGGCTCGGAGGTCAGTGTCGACCGCAGCACCAGTACTGCCTCGGACTGGGCGGGCTGGATTTCCAAAGAGGCGCAGGCCTTTGCTGAAGTGGTCCACGACCTGGGCAATGGTTGGCAGGTTAAAGGCACTTATACCTACATCAAACACAACGAAGATGCCGACCTTTTTTATGCCTTTGGCACGCCGGACCGGGAGACCGGGCTCGGCTTGTATGGCTATGGCAGCGATTACACCGAACACAACACCATGGACCTGTTCGATGTCTATATCAGTGGCCAGTATCGGTTGGCCGGCCGCGAACACGACCTGGTGCTGGGATATAGCTGGTCCGAAAGTGTGGTGGACAACTTTTCCTATATGGACGATGACTTTCCCGCCATGCCGGATTTCCGCACCTGGAACGGCTCCGGTATCGATATGAACCTGCGCGACATAGTGCGCGGCGGCGGCGATTACAAGGACCGTCAGCGATCCATCTACGGAGCCACCCGCTTGTCGATTACCGACAAGCTGAAAGTCTTACTGGGTGCGCGGGTCAGTGATTGGGACACCTCCGGCGAGTCGTATGGACTCTCCCAGGATTCGAAATATTCCGGCGTTACCACACCTTACGCCGGCGTGGTCTACCAGGTTCTGGACAATGTGGCTCTCTACGCCAGTTACACTGACATCTTTACCCAGCAGACCGAGGAGGATATCAACGGCAGTCGACTTGATCCGCTGGAGGGCCGCAGTTACGAAGTGGGTGTGAAGAGCGAGTTGCTTGCCGGCCGCCTGCTGCTATCGGTGGCGGCGTTTGATATCGAACAGGAAAATCTGGCTGTATCCGCCGGATTCAACCCGATGACCGGCGATGAATACTATGAAAGCTCAGATGGTATTTCCAGCCAGGGTTTCGAAGTTGAACTGGTCGGCGAAATAACCAGGGGTTGGGATGTCATGGCCGGCTATACCAACTTCGATATGGACGCCAATCAGCAAACTGACGAGAACATCATTCGCTTTACTCCGGACAAAACTTTCAAACTGGCCAGCAGTTATCGCCTGCCCTGGTTGCCCGCGCTAAAAATGGGGGTGAGTGTCAAATGGCAGGATGAGACATCGCGGATTGACAGTGGCGCTGAAGTGACCCAGGACAGTTACAAGCTGGTGGACCTGTTTGCCAATTACGACCTGAGCGACAACCTGAGGCTGAGCCTCAATGTCAAAAATGTTACCGATGAGAAATATTTCACCAGCTTGTATTGGGCGCAAAGTTATTACGGTGCGCCGACTACGGCCACAGCCTCTATTAACTGGCGTTACTGAGTCCGGGGGTAGTTTGTGAATTCCTGGTTTGTAGCCTCTATATCGCCGGTGGCACTGCTGCTGGCGGGACTGCTTTCCACAGCGGGGATGGTTCTGCTGTATCGTTGTTGGCGTCGCAAAAATGGTCCGGTGTGGCTCTGGATTGCCTGGGGAATCATTGTGGTTTCCATTTGGCCCTGGCAGCGGGCGCTCGGCTTTGATCGTGGTATTGCGGTGGCCCCTCTATGGTTGGCACTGGTGGCGTTCCTTCTCATTGTCGGCGGGGCGAATTGGCGCGCGGCGCTGCGACCGGTCGTTATTCACACGGGCAGAGCCCGGCCGGCCGAACAGATACCCTGGGGCCGTCGGTCACTGCGCTGGTTGCTGGCGGGTCCCCTGTGTCTACTGGCGACAACCGGGCTGGTGATGGGCTGGTTTGCCCAGTCGCAATGGAGTGACGCCAATCGGCTGGTGGGCGCTGCGCTATTCCTGGTGATTCTGTGGCCGCTGGCTATTGTGTGGAGCAGTGCCGACCCGCGATTGTGGCGACCTTTTTTGGCCAGTGTCACGGCATTGATATTGGGTGGTTGTGCCTTAGTCTACAGGGTGGGTGGCTGATTATGGCAAGAGGAAATGGTGCCCGATCGGCATTTGTGAGGCTCGCTCTAAACGGTCATTCGGGGTTGGGCCTGGCACTATCGGCACTGCTGTATATTGTGGTGTTCAGTGGTTCTGTTGCGGTATTTTATCCGGAGTTTGAACGCTGGGAGCAGCCCGCTGTACCCGAATTTACCGAGTGGCAGCCGGGTGCCATCAGCCGTGCAGCCGACGCCATAATGGCGCTGGAGGCGAAACGGACGGACGAGCCGCCGGACCACCTGTTTATCGCCTTGCCCTACACCGATATGCCCCGTTTTGTGGTGCATGCCGGTGAAAGTGGCGCTTTTGTCGATCCAGTCGGGCGACTGGGTGCGCCGGTTAATCATGAATGGACGCATTTTCTCACCGACCTGCATTTGCGTCTGTCCCTGCCCTCTGTATGGGGGTTGACTCTGGTTGGCATACTCGGCGTGGGGCTGGTGGCTCTGGTGATCGGCGGTATCCTGGCTCACCCCAATCTGCTGAAAGATGCCTTTTCCCTACGCTGGTCGGGATCAGCCCGGTTGCGGTTGGCAGATGTACACAATCGCCTGGGGGTGTGGAGCAGCCCATTTGCATTAGCTCTCGCCATTACCGGCGCTGTGATCGGCTTGTCACAGGTGCTCGGTTTTGTCGTGGCGACCCTGTTCTTTGAGGGCAATACCGAAGCAGCCACAGAATCGCTGTTTCTCTCCGATCCAAAACCCACTGGTGAAGCCGCGCCACTGGCCAACGTGTCGGCTGCCCTGGAGACAGTCCGCTCGCTCAGCCCCGAAATGCAGCCCAATATGATCATTGTCCACGAGCCGGGCACAACCGCCCAACGGGTAGAAGTCGGTGCTCTGGTGCCGGGCCGTCTGGTCTGGAGTGAGTTTTACGCACTGGATGCCGAGGGTCGGCTGCTGGAAAGCGCCGGGTGGTCCGATGGGGAGCCCGGTGTTCAGGTATATGCATCAATGTTTCGACTGCATTTTGGCCATTTTGGTGGATTGTCAGTGCAATTGCTCTACCTGTTGCTGGGCGCAGGACTCTGTACCTGTGTTGCTGCCGGCGGCAGTATCTGGCTGGTGCGACGGCGGCAGAGAGGCATGCCATACCCCCGCCTGGAACGTGCCTGGGTGGGCATTGTGTGGGGAGCACCACTGGTGTTGATTCTGTCGGCTATCGGCTGGTTCGGCTGGGCCTGGCAGCCACTTTACACTTTCTGGATCGGGCTGTTTCTGAGCGTGGTTATTGCCGTGGCGAGCGGGGATAGGGTCTATCTTGCGGTCGGTCTGAAGCTGTTACTGGTGATGGCCATATTGGTGCTATTGTTCCTGCATGTTGCGCTGTTTGGCCTTGATGCCGTTGGTCCGGCCGCACGGTTGATCAATGGGTTATTGGTGGTTTCAGTGTTATTGGTGTCCCTGCGAGTGTGGGTGGAGCTGCGATGGATTATCCGTGATGCGTCAAAAACATTGCCGCTGGGAAGCCGTGGACAGGCAGCCGATTCATAAGCTGATTAACGCGTCTGACAGCGGGATTTTGGACGGTTTACCCACTACCAATGAAAACACACACAGTGAATCCAGTTATTTTTGCCAGCTAGTGCAGATAGCAGCAAAAGCGACAAACTATTGGGGAGGATAACATGGGCACGCGACAGTCTCTTACCATCAGGCCAACCTCGACAATAGGGACTTTTTTGGGCAGGATCACGGTGTTTCAGCCACGCTGTGTGGATACCCGGCTCCAACGTTACTGACTTCGCTGGTGCCGGGAAAGCTGCTCAAGCGGGTGATGGGTAATGGTGCGGGAGAAAATCATGTCATCGGACAAGCTTGACAAGGCCGTGGCTGACGCCCGGATGGCACGTGACCAGCGGGAGAAGGGTTACCGCGAACAGGCACTGAAAATGTATCCCTGGGTGTGCGGGCGCTGTGCCCGGGAATTCAACCGGCAGAATCTGCAACAACTGACGGTTCATCACCGGGATCACAACCACGACAACAACCCGTCCGACGGCAGCAACTGGGAATTGCTATGCATCTACTGTCACGACAACGAGCATTCCCGTTATGAGGATGCCGGTTACGGTGATGTATTGCCGCAAACGCAAAAGACGGCTGCGACGCACAACCCTTTCGGTAATCTGGGGGAGTTGATGAAACAGAAAAATAACCCGGATGGATAGCCATCGGATTCCCGGGGTAATGTCAGAGGCCTTTGTAAAGGACCTGGTTGCAATGGCTTGGCGCTGTACCACCCGGGTGAATCCGGTCTCAAAAAAACAGGGGATCCCTTGAAAAAAATCGTACTGCTGGTGGATGTACAGAACATTTACTACACCACCAGAGATGCCTACGGGCGACATTTCGATTACAACCGTTTCTGGGAAAGGGCCACCGCAAACCGACAGGTTGTCAAAGCCATTGCCTACGCCATTGATCGTGGTGATGAGAAGCAGCGGCAGTTTCAGACTATCCTCCGAGCCATTGGTTTCGACGTGAAGTTAAAACCCTTTATCAAACGGGCCGACGGTTCTGCCAAGGGGGACTGGGATGTCGGTATTACTCTCGACGCCATGGAATACGCAAAACATGCGGACCTGCTGGTGCTGGTTTCCGGCGATGGTGATTTTGCCCTGCTGGTCGATAGAGTGCGCCGTGACTTTGGTATTCCGGTGGAAGTCTACGGTGTACCCGAGTTTACTGCGTTCGCTTTGATCAATGCGGCTACTGAGTACGTACCGGTAGAGACCGATCTGCTGCTGGGCCACCCGGGCAGAACATGAGTCATATCAGTGGTTCCCGCCCGCTTTTGTGCATCGGCTCCCGATCCGGTTTCGAGAATCTGCCGGTGCTGCTGATTCTGTTTCCGTGTAGGCTGATCCATAGGTCGGGCATCGACGTAATGTTGAGTACTCGCGCCATAATTTTCTCACCGGGCTTTCAGCCCGCTCATCCTAGCTGCTGGTAACTGCCGATGGTCTTTGGGAAATCCCCGCTCGTTATGCTGATGGTTGCTCTATGGCTCATTGGTACCCCGGTCATGGTGCTTGCCGATGAAGACAGTGTGCCTGTTTCCGTCACTCGCCCCTACCTTGCCGAACTGGGAGAAACATTGAAGTTGTCCGGTTCTGTCAATGCCCTGCAGCGAGCCAGTCTCTCCACGCGGGTCGATGGCCTGATAGCTGATCTCCAGGTGGATGTGGGTAGTCGTGTCAAACAAGGTGATCCGTTGTTACAGCTGGACGCTGCGCTGATCACCCTTGAGTATCAGCGGGCCAGAGCGGCCACCGCTGAGCAGCGCGCTGCGCTCGATGAGGCGCAAAGACTGCTGGATGATGCGCTGCGTCTGCGCGAGAACAACCACGTATCCGCAAACGAAGTAAATACCCGTCGTGCAAATCTCAACCTGGCTCAGGCATCACTTGAAGCGGCGATAGCCGATCAGCGCTCAGTGGCAGAAATGGTTGAGAGGCATGTTTTGCCGGCACCCTTTAATGGGGTTATTGCGGCCCGCCATGTTGACCGGGGGGAGTGGATAAGTCGGGGCGACCCGGTGTTTGAGCTGGTCTCCCTGGATCGGGTGCGCCTGGATGTCAGGATGCCCCAGGAACGCTTTTCGGAAATCAGTGATAAGACGCCGGTCAATATCTGTCCCGACAGCAATCCGGTGAAATGTTTCTCTGGCGCGGTAGCCGCGCTGGTGCCCGTCAGCGATTCTTCGTCCCGGACGTTTCTAATCCGAATCCGCCCCAAAACAGATCAGGAGTCGCTACTGCCTGGTACATCAGCCAATGCGGTGTTTGAGTTGGGGGATAGGAGTTCACGGAATATGTTACTGCCCCGGGATGCGTTGCTGCGCCATCCGGACGGTAGCTACAGTGTCTTTGTCGCCAGCGAAGGTATTGCCCGGCGTCAACTGGTGGAGATTGGTCGCGAGGCACGGGACAAAGTCGTTATAACAGGCGGACTGGCAACCACGGATGAGGTGGTGATCAGGGGTAACGAGGTCTTGCGAGACGGGCAGGCGCTTCATGTCGTCGAGTCACTCAACCCTTAAGGAGCGTTTCTGAATGCTTGATGCGGGCGTGAAGAATGGCAAATTGCTCGCCGTTATTGTGCTGATCATTTGTGTGCTGGGTATTGCGGCGGCATTTCGCATACCGGTACAGATGATTCCTGACCTCAGTGTGCGCACGATCAGCGTTGTCACCGGTTGGGCCGGCGCAACACCGCAGGATATCGAAAAAGAGATTCTGGTTGAGCAGGAGCGCTACCTGCGTTCTCTGCCCAATTTGCAGCGAATGGAATCTGTCGCGGAAACCGGTCGGGCCACTATTGAGCTGGAGTTCCCCTTTGGGGTCGATGTCAACGAGGCCCTGATCCGGGTTGCCAATGCCCTCAGCCAGGTGCCCAGTTACCCGGAAAATGTCGATCAGCCACAACTGATCAGTACTTCATTTTCAGAAAATGCTTTCATGTATTTCGCCCTTCGCCCGAAATCTGGCAATCCGCTGGGTCTCGATATCGATATGATCGGCGATTTTGTCGAGGACGAGGTGCGACCGCGCCTGGAGCGGGTCAGTGGTGTCTCGCAGGTAGAAGTTCGGGGTGCTGCAGAACGGCAGGTGCAGGTCCATGTGGACCCCGCCCGTCTGGCCCAGCGGGGACTCAGTCTGGTGGATGTGCGGGATGCAATTCGCAGCCGCAACCGGGATGTTTCCGCCGGGGATATCGATGATGGCAAGCGTCGCTATCTGATGCGGGTGGTGGGCCGGTTCAGGGATCTGGAGACGCTGGAAAACATGGTTTTGGTCCGCCGCAACGGCAGCGATATTCTGCTGAAAGACGTGGCCGACGTCAGAATGGATCACTTTGAGGTGCGCGATCTGAGCTATGTGGACGGTGAGCGTAGCATCAGTATGGCGGTGCGGCGTGAGTCGGGTTCCAATGTTATTCAGATCAAGCACGGTATGCTCCAAGCCGTTGCCGAGGTGAGACGTGAACTGCTGGAGCCCAATGGCCTGGAAATAACCCTGATTGGCGACGACGTGCGCTACGTCCAATCTTCGGTGCGGGGTGTGGTCCAGAATCTGGCGATTGGTGCGCTGCTGGCCACAATGATCATGTACCTGTTTTTACGTTCCCCTCGGGCGACCTTCATCGGGTTGATGGGAATTCCTGTCTGCACCATTGCCGCGTTTCTGGGGTTGCTGGTATTCGGCCGGACCATCAATGTGATCTCGCTGGCGGGGATCGCCTTTGCGATCGGTATGACTCTTGACAATACCATCGTTGTGCTGGAGAGCGTTGAGCAGGCCCGGCGCCGGGGACTGGATCGGATCGAGGCCGCCATTGTGGGCGTTCGGGAAGTCTGGCTGGCGGTGCTGGCATCCAGTATGACCACGGTGCTGGTATTCGCGCCGGTCATGTTGGTGCAGGAGGAGGCGGGGCAGATCTATTCCGATATTGCCATTGCCATCTCCAGTGCGATTATCGCCTCGATGTTGCTGGCGGTATTTGTGGTTCCGGCGGCTTGTGCCCGGTTGGGTTTTGGTAACGGTTACGGTATGACCAGTGATACCACAGAGCCGGGAGCGATCCTCAAGGCGGTGTACTGGATAACCGACCGACCCCTGCGTCGCAGAATCTGTCTCACGGTAACCGTTCTCTCGACTGTCGGTGCCGCCTGGTGGTTGATGCCCCCGGCTGAATACCTGCCCGAGGGCGAAGAACCCAAGGCGTTCAGCTCAATGTTTGCGCCGCCGGGTTACAACCTTCAGGAAATTATGGTCATTGGTGAGGAGGTTCAGGCCATTCTCGATGACTCCGTGGCTGCCGATCCGAGCCTGTTTGACCGGGGAGAAGCACGGGTTCCATCGCTTAAATATTATTCTCTGCGAGTGTCGGCAGGTGGCCTGAGAGTCATCAGCGAACCGACCCGCGATGCTGATATTCAGCCAATGATGGACGCCCTGACGGATCTTTTTACCAGCTATCCGGGGATGCGTGGCTTTTCAGGTCGAGGTTCAATCATATCCAGTAACCAGGGTGGTACCCGGGCAGTGAATCTGGATATCTCCGGACCCGAACTGGACTACCTCTATCAAACCGCCGCCAGTGCGTTTCGGCGGGCGGGCGATCTGTTTGAGCGCCCGCAACTGGATTCGGAGCCGTCGTCCCTGACGCTCGACCAACCGCTGGTGGAAATCCGTCCGCGCTGGAATCGCATGGCAGAAGTGGGTTTTACGGCCGACAATTTTGGTTTTACCATCGCGGCGCTGAGCGATGGGGCTTTCACTGATGAGTTTTTTGTGGAGGATGATAAAGTCGATATTTTCCTGTTCAGCGATGTTGTGCGTGACCAGAAACTGGATCAACTGGCTGCTCAGCCGATTCTTACCCCCAGCGGCGAGGTACTGCCCCTGGGGGCGCTGGCAGAACTGGTGCAGACAGTGGACAGTGACAGCCTGCGGCGGGTGGATGGCCGCCGTACCGTCACGTTGCTGATTATTCCGCCCCGGGACGTGGCACTGGAAACCGCTGTGGCGCGCGTCAGGGATGTGATGGTGCCGGCGATGCAGGCGTCCGGCGAGGTTCAGAAGGGTGTCAGTATGTCGATCTCCGGCGCCGCCGATCAACTGGATGCCACTCGAGAGTCCCTGAGCAGCAATTTACTGGTGTCGGTGGTGCTGATCTACCTGTTGCTGGTGGCGATTTTCTCTCACTGGGGGTTTCCCCTGCTGATTCTGGCCACAGTGCCGCTAGGTATCGCCGGTGGGGTCGTTGGGCTGGTGGCCATCAATGGTGTTGGCTCACTGATGGAAAGTCTGGGTTTTGCTTCTTTTCATCAACCATTCGATATGATTACCATGCTGGGTTTTGTGATACTGCTGGGTACGGTGGTCAATAACCCGATACTGATTGTCGATCATGCCCGGCACAATCTGCGACAGGGTGCGGAGAGTATCCTGGCGGCGGTGAGAGGAGCCGTGAAAGCGCGCCTTCGGCCAATTCTGATGTCGACTGCCACGACAATTTTTGGGCTTGCACCGCTGGTCTTTATCCCGGGTGCCGGCACGGAACTCTATCGCGGAGTGGGGATTGTGGTGCTGGCTGGGATACTGATTTCCACTCTGATTACCCTCAGTTTTCTGCCGTGCCTACTGATCACTGCATTGCAATGGCGCGATCGCCATAAGCCATTGCAGCATCCCTCCGCTGGCCAATGAGGCCGACTGCTCTACAAAAACAGGTAGCGCCGGCCTGTCGGTAACCTGCTTCGGTTGGAAGCCCGGAGATGCTGTTTCGGGTCTTCTCACTCTTCGTCAGGTATCTCCGTTTCTGCGCCGATGTGATACGCAGCAAACCCGGCCATGACCACCTGATCCACGGCCATACCGATAATCCGTCCCGTATCGCGCGCATGAATAGCATGGCTGGCATTGGTGATCGGATCGGTGACAACGCCCAACACCTGCCCTTTGATGACGCGGTCACCCAGTTTTTTCTTGCTGAACAAGATGCCAGCGTGTTCGGCCCTGATCCAGTAGGAGTCATAGTAGACCGGTTCCGGTTTGCCCCAGACAAACAGCCTCGAAATCATGTTCTGCTTTTCCATCAGGCTGTTAAGGCTGTTCACCCCGGCCTTGATTTGCTTTTCCTGGATGCGCAGGGATTCCCCGGACTCCATGGACACGGCAACGATACCTGCATCCAGTGCCGCAGTGCGGAGCATGCCTGTTGTCCCACTGCTGTGAACCACTGCCATACGATCAAACCCTTTGACGAATGTGCGCACTTCAGCAATATTCATGTCGGCACGCAATTGTGGCAGGTTGGTGCGTTTCAGTGAGCCGGTATGGATATCCACCAGCATCGTGCAGTGACTGATGATTTCGTTGAACAGAGAGTAAGCGATCCGGTCCGCCAGATTGCCGGTGGGATTGCCGGGAAAATGGCGATTGAGATCGCGCCTGTCGGATAAGTAGCGGCTGCCCTGCTGGAAACCCTGCAGATTGACGATAGGTACACCGATTACCTGTCCGGCCAGCATCTCCGGATCCAGGTCGTAGAGCGTGCGGCGAACAATTTCGATGCCGTTCAGTTCATCGCC
>DDNV01000093.1:17830-18158 GCA_002341315.1 Cellvibrionales bacterium UBA2511 | reverse complement strand
ATGCCGTTCAGTTCATCGCCATGGACAGCCCCGGTCAGGCACAGGGTTGGCCCGGGTTTTGAACCATTCACTACCAGTACGGGTGTGGATTGAGACAGCCCGGCAATCTGCATGCCCGAAGACCAGGACAGCCGGGTCGAGGTGCCGGGCATGATTTCCGTGCCGAGCAAGGTAATAGCTCCAGCCACTTCTTCTGTAGAATCAATAGCAGACGTATTGGTGGAGTCTGTGTTGGACGCCTGATCATTGGGTACAGTTGGTGTAACCTCGTCGTGGGGGGCTTCGGGTGTTGTTTCCGTTGCGGTTTTTGGCTCTGGCTCTGGTTTTG
>DDNV01000093.1:17218-17763 GCA_002341315.1 Cellvibrionales bacterium UBA2511 | reverse complement strand
TTTTGGCTCTGGCTCTGGTTTTGGCTCTGTGGTCTCGCTGGCTCCCGTCTCCGGGGAAAAGGATTGAACCCCGGGCGGTGGGGCCAGCTCTTTCAGATCAATGTGCGGGGCAATTTTCGTTGTTTTTGGGGAGGACTCGGGAGCTTCTGAGGCCCCGGTTTGATCCGGGTGCGATATTTTTCTGGCCTTGTCGATATTTTTTCGAAGGGGTTTGGACGATTCAATATCCTCGACATTTTCATCATCGGCGGCTTCAGTTTCGGCCTCCTCAAACTCCAGTTGGCTTTCCGCCAGAGCGGATGTACAGGGCAGGCAATACAGCAGGCTGGCCAGCAGGATACGGGGTACCAGTGTGGACAACGGGTGGCTCATTGACATGATGTCTCCGGTTCGGTCGGTGCCCGGCCAGATCGTGTCTGCAGGAAAGATTCATTCAATCTCGGTACAGCATCCAGCAGGGTTTTGGTGTGAAGATTTTGCGGATCTGCCATAACGGCTGCGGTGCGCCCTGTCTCGACAAGACGCGCTTTATGCATCACCGCCAT
>DDNV01000093.1:16129-17120 GCA_002341315.1 Cellvibrionales bacterium UBA2511 | reverse complement strand
GGCGCTTTATGCATCACCGCCATCCAGTCTGCCAGATAATCCACTACGCCCATATTATGGGTGATAAATAACATACCGATGCCGTCTTCGTCGACCAGCTCCCGGAGCAGACGGAGTATGCCGGCCTGAACGGAGACATCCAGCGCTGAGGTGATTTCATCACACAGAATAAAACGGGGCTCCAGCACCAGTGCTCTGGCGATGGCCAGCCGCTGCCGCTGCCCGCCAGAAAATTCATGGGGGTAGCGCCACAGGCTGTCGGCGGGCATCTCCACGCGTTCGAGAAACCGCACCGCCCGTCGGGTGCGTGCGTTGTCATCTTCGCCAATGCCGTGCACTCGCATCGGTTCTATCAGCGACGTATGAATCGGCAGTCTGGGGTTGAGGCTGGAGCCGGGGTCCTGGAAGACCACTTGCATGCGGCGCCGCAGGGGGCGCATTTCAGCACGGCTCAGGTGGGTAATATCCTGCCCTTCCAGGTGAATGCTGCCCGTGGTTGTTGTCTGCAAACGGAGTAACGCCCGTCCCAACGTGGTTTTCCCGCAACCGGATTCCCCCACCAGAGCCACGACCTCCCCGGCATTGACCTGCAGAGAAACCTCGTCAACCGCATGAAACTGATCGACGACGCGTCGCATCAGGCCCTGGCGTATCGGGAAGTAAACCGAGAGATTGTCCACCGCCAGTAAGGTCTGTGTGGAGGCCGGTGGTCGGGGCGAGCGGGGTAGCCGCTCCGGCAGTGCGGCAATCAGGCTGCGGGTATAGGCATGTTGCGGATTGCTCAGCACGTCAAAGGTTTTGCCGCTCTCGACCAGTTCGCCATGTCGCATGACACCGACAGTGTCGGCTATTTGTGCCACCACGCCAAAGTCGTGGGTGATAAATAACATACCCATGCCATAGCGGGCCTGTAACTCGCGCATCAGTTTGAGAATTTCTGCCTGTACCGTTACATCCAGGGCTGTGGTGGGCTCATCGGCGATTAACAGCG
>DDNV01000093.1:15579-15932 GCA_002341315.1 Cellvibrionales bacterium UBA2511 | reverse complement strand
ATTAACAGCGCGGGTTCACAGATCAGTGCCATGGCAATCATCACCCTTTGCCGCTGGCTACCGGACAGGCGATGGGGGTACTCGAGGATGCGGTTGGCAGGGTCGGAGATCAACACTTCACCCAGCGCCGTCAGAATACGCTCACGTCTGGCCTCGGCATTCAGAGCGGGCCGGTGTATCCGGAGGACTTCGTCCAGTTGCTCGCCGATGGTCAGCACCGGGTTCAGTGAGGTCATGGGCTCCTGAAAAATCATGCCGATGCGTCGGCCGCGGACACTGCGCAGTTGTTCATCATTGGCGCTGAGTAATTCGAGGGCTTCGCCACCCGGCTCATGCAGCCATGGCTGGCCGTC
>DDNV01000093.1:14714-15439 GCA_002341315.1 Cellvibrionales bacterium UBA2511 | reverse complement strand
CAGCTCATGCAGCCATGCGCGGCCGTCGGGGTGACGGAAGCGGTCGGCGGGCAATAACCCCATGATCGAGAGTGCCGTCACGGATTTGCCACTGCCGGATTCGCCTACCAGGCAATAGGTTTCACCGGCGTTCACCGTCAGGTTGATGCCATTCACTGCCCGCAGCCAGTTGTCGGCTTCGCCCAGTTCCGTGACCAGTGATTCCACCTCAAGCAACTTCACGCGCGTTTGCTCCGATTGGTGTGGGGATCCACCGCATCCCGCAGCGACTCACCGAGCAGGTTGTAGGAAAACACCGTCAGAAAGATCGCTCCGCCGGGAAAAACCGCCAGCCACCAGTTGAAGGTGGAGGATTGCACCGCCTGATTAAGCAGCTGTCCCCAGGACGGGTCATCAATCAGTCCCAGCCCGAGAAAGCTCAATGTCGCCTCTGCCAGAATGGCGGAAGCAACCCCGAAACTGGTGGCGACCAGCAGCGGCGCCAGCCCGTTTGGCAGCATGTGACGAAACAGTATGGAGCGCAGTGGCAGCCCACAGGCGACGGCGGCCTGCACAAAATCCTGTTGCCGCAGCTTCAGGAATTCCGCCCGCACATAGCGGGCATAACCCGACCAGGCCGTGATGCCGATGATGACCATCATCATGTAGATGGAACGTCCGAAAAAGGCCACAAAAGACAGCAGCAGAAAGAGGGTCGGGATGGCTTCAAAAATTTCCACCAGCCG
>DDNV01000093.1:12533-14609 GCA_002341315.1 Cellvibrionales bacterium UBA2511 | reverse complement strand
AAAATTTCCACCAGCCGCATGCCGATAATGTCCACGATGCCGGAAAAATACCCCATCAGGCCGCCGATGATGGTACCGATCACCAGGGCAATACCGGTGGCGATAAAACCGATGCCCAGGGCGATGCGAGAGGCGTGAATCATTCGTGAGGCGACATCGGCACCGTTTTCATCGGTGCCCATCCAGTGAGTGCGCTGTTCCGAGGTGAGCAGTGGCGATTCGATACCGGTGTCTGCATAGTCGCGCAGGTAATCCTTCGCCGAGTAGGGGATGGGTGCACGGATCATTGTTTCAACCTTGCCGGTAGCCTCCAGCTCGCGATATTGCTCATAGATCACCAGGGCCGGTGGCGATACCACGGTATAGGCAATCATTGCGGTGAGTCCCAATCCGACCAGTACCGAGAGGAATTTTTTCCACAAAGGGAGGGGCAACAGGGCAATTGCCAGAATCATGGGGAGGCCGGTCAACCAGACCCAGTCGAGTGCGGTCATATGCAGCAGCAGCGGGCTGCTGGCCTGTCCGTCCACCACCAGGTAAAGGGGGTGACTGCTGGCCAGAAAAGGGGAGAATGTGGCAATGATCACCAGCAGGCCGATCCAGCTGAGGCCAATGCGAGCGCTGGTGCGTCCCAGCAATGAAACAGCCACTTGCGTTGTCCAGGGCTGGGAGGGCTGTTTCATTTCAGTGTCAGCGGATAACTCAGTCATAACTGACCCTCGGATCGACAATGGCATAGGCAATATCTGCCAGCAGGTAGCCAAACAGTGTCAGCAGACCGGAGATCAGTGTGACGGATAGCACCAGCTCCCGATCCCTGGTCTGCACGGCCTCCACCGCCAGTTTGCCCATCCCGTCGATACTGAAGATACTTTCCACAATCACCGAACCTGCCAACAGGCTGGGCAGCAGGGTGGCCGAGACTGTAATCAGTGGCAGCAGGGAGTTGCGAAATACATGTCGCCACAGAACAGTTTCTTCGTCGACCCCTTTGGCCCGGGCAGTGCGCGCATAGTCAGCGGCCAGATTTTCCAGCAGTGACGAGCGTGTCAGTTTGGCAAGAAATGCCAATCCGCCGTAGGACAGCGCAATGATCGGCAGGATCAGATGCCAGAGCCGGTCCAGCAGGTAACCACCCTGCATCACCTCGACGCCCAGATATCGGGACAATGTCAGCCCCCCGCCCAAGCCGACTGCGCCCGCCAGGGCAATACGGAAACCGGGGTGTTGCATGCCCGCCAACAGGCTGGTCAGCAACCCCAGTGAAGCCGCCAGCAATACATGCAAGCCGCCCAGCCACTGGCCCCCGAGATCCCATGCCATGGCGTAACCGAGCAGTGCCCCAATGGTGAACCCACCGCACTGGCGGGCAATTTTGGGTGCGGAGGTCGCCGCGGCAATCAGCAGTACGGTGACGGTCACAACGCAAGCCACCGCAATCAGCAAATCGCTGCCACTGGCAAACAGGGGCAGAAAGGTTTGATCGACGGTTTCGCGCTGCATCAGGCCGCCAGTGGGAAACCAGCGCCAGTATTGTTCGGAGGCAAAGAAACCGATAAACAGCACTCCGGCCAGCATGCTGGGCACTGACCACAGCCCCAGCAAAAAAATATTCGAGGCTACATCGAAGCGCCCGCCGCGTTGCCGTGCTGCCTGTACACCGATGCTGATGGCAATTGCATAAATGAGGGGGATGGAAATCAGGTTAAGCAGCAGGGTGATGGGCAGGCGCTCCGCCAGCAAATCCATCACCGGACGGCCGTAGCGAAAGCTGGTGCCCAGGTCCGCGCCTTTCCACAGGGAGAATGTACCGAGTGTGCCATCCGGTTCCCGTTCGAAACCGATCGGCGAAATATTGTTCAGCCAGCGCAGGTATTGCACCGGTGCCGGTTGATCCAGCCCATAGAGCTTGTTGTAGTACTCCTCTAAAGCCCGGCGACTCTCGGGCTCCAGTTCCATGCCGTCCACCAGCGACTGGGCTGTAATGCCGCCCGGGGCCGCTGCCATGACAACAAAGACCACCAGTGTGATACCGAGCAGGGTCGGTATCATCAGCAAGGTGCGACGTATTAAATA
>DDNV01000093.1:11884-12445 GCA_002341315.1 Cellvibrionales bacterium UBA2511 | reverse complement strand
GACGTATTAAATAATTCAGCATCGGCAGTTCAGCGATTGCGCTGGCGATCGGCCGGAACGTAGATCTCCACCGGCACACTCATCAGGTTCAGGCCCAGCCCGGTTTTTTCCAGGTTGCTGATTCGATCATCCACAAACGCCAGGGTGTTGCGGCGGAACAGGAACGTGTAGGGCTGGTCTTCCACCAGAATGCGTTCTGCCTTGTGCCACAGCTTCATGCGCTTTTCTTCATCGACTTCGCCGCGCGCTGCATCAATGGTGGCATCCAGTTCCGGGTTGCGGTAGTTAATGAAATTGTCACCGTTTTCCATGGACTGGCTGGAGTGGAACATCTGGTAAATATCGATTTCGATACCGGAAGTCCAGCCGAGGGTGATGGCATCAAAATTCTTTTGCCGCAGGTCCTCTACCATCACCGACCACTCGGTGGGTTTCGGTTTCATCAGAATGCCCGCGCGGGCATAGAGATCCCTGAGGAACAGCACCATCCGCCGGGTATCATCGTTATCCTGGAAAAAGGTCAGCTCGAATTCGAAGTTCGTGCCATCCTCTGCCTGCAGG
>DDNV01000093.1:11476-11833 GCA_002341315.1 Cellvibrionales bacterium UBA2511 | reverse complement strand
CAGGAACAGCACCATTCGCCGAGTATCATCGTTATCCTGGAAGAAGGTCAGCTCAAACTCAAAGTTTGTGCCATCCTCTGCCTGCAGAATGCCGTCACCGTTGCGATCGATAAAGCCCGCCTCGGCAAGTAACCGTTTGGCTTTTTCCATATCGCGGGGGAAGGGCTGATTTTCCGGATTGTGCTGGGATGATCCCGGCATAAACGGGCTCACTGCCGGTTGACCGTAGCCGAGAAAAATTTCCTCGAGCATGCGCTCCACGTCAGTCAACAGCGACATGGCCATGCGTACCCGGGTATCGCTGAAGAGGCTGTTTTTGCCGCCGCGTTGCTGGTTCCAGGCAATGAAGCTGTAGCC
>DDNV01000093.1:9921-11349 GCA_002341315.1 Cellvibrionales bacterium UBA2511 | reverse complement strand
AGGCAATGAAGCTGTAGCCGGCTGTAGGGCTCATGTACTCAAAATGCTTGCTGCGTTCGCTGATGCCCGGGTCGTCAAGCAGGCGCTGATATTCCCGTGGGCGGGCACCGTAAACATCGATATCCCCGTTGCGGAAGGTGGTGAGGCGGGCGCTGTCATTTTCAATAATACGCCACACAATCCGGTCGAAAGATCCATCTACCGGGCCCCAGTAGCGGGGGTTGCGCTCCAGCTCAACCCGGCCCTGGTCGGGGGTCCAGTTTTCCGGATCCTTGAGTCGATACGGTCCTGAACCCAGCAACAGTCCACGGCTCTCATTAAAGGTGCGGGGTTCATCCAGGAAGCGCTTATAGAAATGTTCCGGGAGGATCGTCAAGCCACCCGCCAGTTGCAGGCTGTTAAAGTAGGGTTCCTTGAAAACAAATTCCACGTGGTAATTGTCCAGCGCGGTGACCCGCTCAATCCGTGACAGATAGGCACGGCTTCGCGGTGCGGCTATGGCCTCGTTCATGATGAATTCAAACGTGAACTGCACATCCTTGGCGGTCATGGCTATCCCGTCGGAGAAGCTGATATCGCGGCGCAGGGTAAAGTTGATAGTGAGTCCGTCATCAGATATCTGCCAGTCTTCTGCCAGCAGCCCGCTCCACTCCAGTGTGTCCGGATCCCGAACCAGCAGGGATTCGAGAACATATTGCTGTACTTCCGAGGAGTAGGCGTCGCCCGAAACCAGCGGTGTCAGGGTGGTGAGGCCGCTGCCGAATGCCAGCATCAGCCAGTCCCCCTGGGCATAATTGGCCTGTTGTGTGGCCAGTCTTGCTCGCTCAAAGGCATCTGTCCGGTCAGCGGTGTCACTCAAGCGGCCATCCACCTCGGACGTATTGAAACGCGCAGTGCGGACAGTCTGTTCCAGATTGCGTAAAACGCCCCGGGTAGAGCGAATATCCTGAGCCTGCTCCTGCATCAGCCGGGTGATATCGTTCATGCGGGTCCACTGCCGGTCTATCTGGACCATCAGTAGCAGCATCAGCAGACCAAGTGCGCCGATGCCGAGCCAGAATGCAATCCGGCTGATACCCATGTTGCCATTTTTCATGCTGATCCGCCCATGTCTGCTGTGCTATCCGATAACCGTTCTGTTGTATGAGTGCTTCCAGTGCAGTGCGTTCAACCGCAGCGGGGTATATTACCGAACTTGTTGAATGAAGCGTGGCCCGTCACAGCCGTTAACCACCGTTATCCTGACAGGTTTTCCAGCGCATCACGAAGGTGGGCGACCGTGCGCTCGATGTTGTGCAGCTTATCGAGACCGAATAGCCCAATTCTGAAAGTTCTGAAGCCGGCTGGCTCGTCACATTGCAAGGGTACGCCCGCGGCAATCTGCAGGCCCTGTTCCAGAAATTTTCTGCCATTGTGGATATCCGGGTC
>DDNV01000093.1:9335-9817 GCA_002341315.1 Cellvibrionales bacterium UBA2511 | reverse complement strand
CTGCCATTGTGGATATCCGGGTCATCGGTATAGCAGACCACGACGCCGGGTGCCTGAAAGCCCTCGGCGGCAACACTCTTGAAACCCCGGTCAGTGAGAAGCTGGCGAACCTTCTGTCCCAATTCGAGCTGTTCCCGTTTCACTTTGTCAAAACCATAGCTTTCGGTTTCGTGCATGGTATCGCGGAATTGCAGCAGGGCGTCGGTGGGCATGGTAGCGTGGTAGGCGTGGCCACCATTCTCATAGGCTTCCATGATCTGTAGCCATTTGCGCAGGTCGCAGGCAAAGCTGCTGCTGGTGGTGTGGTCAATGCGCTGTCGCGCCTCTTTGCCCAGCATGACCAGCGCACTGCAGGGAGATGCGCTCCAGCCTTTTTGCGGTGCACTGATCAGAATATCGACGCCACAGGCCTGCATATCCACCCAGAGCGTGCCCGACGCAATGCAGTCGAGTACAAACAGGCCTCCCACCGCGTGAACGGC
>DDNV01000093.1:8938-9198 GCA_002341315.1 Cellvibrionales bacterium UBA2511 | reverse complement strand
AGGCCTCCCACCGCGTGAACGGCCTCTGCCACTGCACGAATATAGTCATCCGGCAGCAGCATACCGGCGGCGGTTTCCACGTGGGGTGCAAAAACCATCGCCGGTTTTTCTTCGTGAATCCAGGCGGTGACTTCATCAATGGGAGCGGGCGCCAGTGACGGTTGTTCGGGATCATCGTCCACTGGCCGTGCTTTCATCACGGTAATGTCGTCGCTGATCTTGCCCATTTCCAGAATCTGGCTCCAGCGATAGCTGAACCA
>DDNV01000093.1:7507-8774 GCA_002341315.1 Cellvibrionales bacterium UBA2511 | reverse complement strand
CTCCAGCGATAGCTGAACCAGCCGTTGCGAATCACCAGACATTTTTTATCCGTGGCGAACTGACGGGCTACCGCTTCCATACCGTAGGTACCGCCACCGGGGACCACCACAACGGCTTCGGCATGGTAAACCCGCTTTAATGTGCTGGATATGTCATTCATCACCGCCTGAAAACGTTTGGACATGTGATTCAGTGAGCGGTCGGTGAAGACCACGGAATATTCCAGTAAACCGCTGGGATCGGTATCGGACAGTAGGCCGGGCATGGGGGCTCCTTCTTCTCAGTGCGCCATTCTTGTGTAAGGCCGGTCAGTATATTTTAAGCCGGTGAAGATTCCCAAAGCTTGTCGCCCAGTCGGCGTAAAATAGTTGCTGTACAAGCGGTTCATTATGAATGTGCCTTGCAGAGAAAAATCCAGTTCGGGTTATCCAAAATCCGGCGGACAAGTCAAATTTTTGTCGTCCAAAAAACTGATTTCTGGCCAGAAAAATGTCTTTGGGCGGCGCGATTAATTTATTGATAACTTATTAAAAAATCGATAGTTTTAATGGTTCCGCAGTTGATTTCAGCTTCTGTTTCATATGCGGCTAATGCTGTATTAATCACATGTTAATGCAGTGGGTATTGGCTAACAATAAAATGATGAAGGGTTCTATGGCTAGATATATTGTGACGAAAAAACCACAGGAAAATGGCAATCATATTGTCCACAATCTGGGCACCTGGTGTCCGGATTTGCCGGACTCTGTGGATCAGAAATCCCTGGGTAATTTCCCCACCTGCCAGGCGGCAATGAGGGAGGCGAAAAAACATTTTCAGGAGGTCAATGGCTGCTTTAAATGTTCACGAGCCTGCTTTGTAGGATAAACTCCTCAAAGCAGTACAGCAGGGCCATTGAAAAGTGGCCCTTTTTTCTGGCCTGTCATTGGCGTTAATGGCAGGAAAACGGGAGCGCTGGCCAATCGCGGGTCGACCCCAGCCGAGCATCCCGTCAGTGGATGGACCTCCTTGCTAGTCGTTTTTACATAGAGAGTTGGAATGGAAAAGATATTTGAGAACACCATGTATGCCGCCCGCTGGTTGCTGGCACCCATTTATTTTGGGTTGAGTTTTGCGTTGTTGGCCCTCGGCATCAAGTTTTTTGTCGAAGTGGCGCACACGTTACCCATGATTCTGACCATGTCTGAAATGGACCTGATTCTGGTGGTGCTTTCGCTGGTGGATATTGCCCTGGTGGGTGGTCTGATTGTCATGGTGATGTTTGCC
>DDNV01000093.1:6732-7323 GCA_002341315.1 Cellvibrionales bacterium UBA2511 | reverse complement strand
TGATTGTCATGGTGATGTTTGCCGGCTACGAGAATTTTGTCTCGCAACTGGATCTGAATGAATCCACCGACAAACTGGTCTGGCTGGGTAAACTTGATACCAGTTCACTGAAAAATAAAGTGGCGGCGTCCATTGTGGCCATTTCGTCGATTCACCTACTGAAAGTTTTTATGAATGCGCCGGAAATAGCGAATGACAAGATCCTCTGGTACGTCGTATTGCATATGACGTTTGTTGTTTCTGCCTTTGCCATGGGCTTGCTGGACAGAATTATGACCCGCCACTAGTCCGATTCTGGGTGTCGATGATAGCCGTGGTGGGCAGGATATGTCCTCCGTGATTTCCTGCATTGCGAATATTGGGTACGATCCACCAACATAAGCGCGGCATAGCAGAGTGTGGTTAGGTTGAAACGGGGTAGAGCCGCCAGTACCGGAAACGCCGACGTGGCCTTTCCGGTGCTGTGTGAATCATCGCAATCTAGCGCAATGGTTCATTGACGAATTCCAGCGCTGGTGGATAGCCTTTATCGGCTGATTTTTTGAACCACACCATACCCTTGTCTTCACTTTTTGTCGTGCCAAGACCGTT
>DDNV01000093.1:4439-6623 GCA_002341315.1 Cellvibrionales bacterium UBA2511 | reverse complement strand
TAGTACAAGCCGCCCAATGCGTACATCGCGACGGGATGACCTTCGCTGGCGGCCTTCTCGTACCATTTTATGGCCTCGGCATAGTCCTGGGTCACGTTCTCACCAGCCTGATAAAACCAGCCCATTTCGAACAGTGCCCCCGGGTGGTTTTGAAGGGCGGCTTTTTGATAGTAGTCAAAGGCTGTTTTGATGTCTTTGTCCGTCCCCCAGCCCTCTTTGTAGAGAATCGCAACACCATATTGTGCGTCGGCATTACCTGTGGCAGCCAGTTCGGAGAGAATGGCATAGCCTTCATCCAGCTTGCCACTGCGGACAGCTTCATAACCCTCTTCGAGGGTTTCTGCCCACGCCGAGATCGAAAAGATAATACCTATTAATAAGCTGATATATTTCACGGACACTCCAGAGATAGTCATTCTGTTATTTTGTCGTCGGCACAGGACTTACCTGAACGACATCCTGTGGAAGAGAGCGATATTGTCGTGTGCAAATCTTCCAGTTGAGACGTTTGATTGTCCCAAGGGTTACGAGTTCACTTTGCCTGACGGATCATATTCAGAAATACCCGTTGGGGGGCAGTTGAACCAGGCGAGGCAACTGTCATTGTAGCAACCGGTGTCCGGCAGGTAATTGCCGCGCCATCCACAGTGCCAGTTTATGCTTCATGTGGACGATATCATGCTGTTCATTGGCCAGTGGCTGAATCAGTTTGTCGTGCACCAGAAGTTTATAAATGTATTCGATTTTTTCGTTGGCTGAGTCGCTGGCTTCAAATTTTGCGGCACCACGTTTTTCCGCATAGATCATGCCTATCCGCAGTGCTTCCTTGAGAAGTTCGGTCTCGTGCTTCAATTTGGACATGGTTAGTTTCCTGGTTCAGTCGCAGCAGCCGGTAAGCCCCTGATCCATCAGTTCGGCAGGGGAGTCGGTATCAATCGTGCCCACAACGGTTGCCGGAACGCCTGCAACCACAGAGTGTGGGGGGACATCGTTCAATACCACGCTGGCGGCGGTTATTTTGGAACCGGCACCAATTTCGATGTTGCCGAGAATTTTTGCACCGGGGCCAATCATCACGCCGCGCCGCACTTTGGGATGACGGTCACCGGACTCCTTACCGGTGCCGCCGAGGGTCACTGACTGCAGGATAGACACGCAGTCCTCTATGATGGCCGTTTCACCGATGACGATACCGGTGGCATGGTCGAACATGATGCCGCGACCGATGTAGGCAGCGGGGTGAATGTCCACGCCAAAGGTCACCGATATCCGGTTTTGCAGGATCAGCGCCAGGGATTTTCTGTCCTGTTGCCAGAGCCAATGAGCGGCACGCCACGCCTGCAAGGCGTGAAATCCCTTGTAGTAGAGGAATGTGGAGAAGAGGTTCTGGCAAGCCGAATCACGCTGATAGATGGCGAGAATATCGCAATTGACGCAATCTTCGATATCCGGATCCGCTGCAAAAGCTTCCTCGAACACCTCGTGCAGCGTAAGCGCTGACATGGCGCTACAGCCCAGCTTTTCCGCCAGCAGGAAACCCAGGGCTGCCAGCATTGAGTCGTGTTTCAGCAGGGTGACTTGCAGAAAACTGGCCAGTACCGGCTCTTCTCCGGCAACCACGGTGGCTTCCTGCTGAATTTTTTGCCAAAGGCTTGTGCTCATAAACGGAAATCTTGATGTTTAACAGTGGGGGACATTATCAAGGTCGGCCGGTTAATTTTCCAGCGGCGTTCGCGCCAGACACCAGACATCGACCCTGACAGCCCCCGCACTCATCAACAAATCGCTCAGTTCTCCAACGGTGGTGCCGGTGGTCATCACATCATCCACCAGGCCAATGTGTTTCCCGTTCACTGGTGCATGGAGCTGAAAGGCACCCCTGATATTGGTCAACCGCGCCTTGCGGGATTGCCCCTGCTGATGTGGCGTGTGTCGGTGGCGACTCATTAGCTGTTGATCGACCGGGATGGCAAGTTGCCTGCTCAAAAAGCGGGATAGCCAGCCCGCCTGATTGAAGCCCCGTGTAAATTGCCGTCGCCAGTGCAGTGGCACCGGTGCAAGCAAGTCCGGTAAAGCGGACTCCGGGTTGTTTTGGGATGCCAATATCGCGGACACCAGTAACTCGGCCAACAGTGTGCCGCGGTTGAAGTGGCCCCGGTGTTTGAAACTGTTGACCAGTCGATC
>DDNV01000093.1:3613-4335 GCA_002341315.1 Cellvibrionales bacterium UBA2511 | reverse complement strand
TTGAAACTGTTGACCAGTCGATCCACCGGATACGCATAACGCAGGGGGACAATGCAGTGATGAAAAGCGGGTGGACTGACCAGGCATCGGCCACAAACGGCCGGGGTGGTCAGTGGCAGGGCACATCGGGAGCAGGCTGGCCAGTTAAACGGCAGTGCTGCCTGGCAATCGGTGCACAGATCCCGTCTCCGCCCGGAGGCGACGCCGCACATCAGGCATTGTCCCGGTAGCAGTCCATAGCTGGCCCGGTGCAGCAGTCGGGTCCATCGAACACGGTCAAATAAAGCTTTTGTCGATGGGAGCATCGCTTGTTAACCTAAAATCCATTTATGGTTGACAGTGGTGTTGGCTCACCTATCATAGCGAGCTGTCACTGCACTATATGAGAGATAGCCGATGTCCGCCAGCCACACCACCGATATCCGCCATGACTGGAGCCGTAAGGAGGTCTTGGCGCTGTTCAATCAGCCCTTCAATGATCTGATGTTTCAGGCGCAGGTGGTGCACCGTCAGCACTTCAATCCCAACGAAGTGCAACTCAGCACATTGCTCTCGATCAAAACGGGTGCCTGCCCGGAGGACTGTAAATATTGTCCGCAAAGTGCCCGCTACGATACGGGCCTCGAGAAGGAGAAGCTGCTGGCTGTGGAGCAGGTGATCGAGGAGGCAAAAGCCGCCCGGGCGAGCGGGGCCACCCGTTTCTGTATGGGGGCTGCCTGGCG
>DDNV01000093.1:0-3486 GCA_002341315.1 Cellvibrionales bacterium UBA2511 | reverse complement strand
TTCTGTATGGGGGCTGCCTGGCGATCGCCAAAAGACAAGGATATGCCCGTGGTGGCCGAGATGGTTCGTCAGGTCAAGGCGCTCGGCCTGGAAACCTGCATGACCCTGGGTATGCTGGAGGCAGAGCAGGCCCGGCTGCTGGCCGACGCAGGTCTGGATTATTACAACCACAATCTCGATACGTCTCCGGAGTATTACGGCGAAATCATCACCACGCGTACCTATGAGGATCGTCTCAACACCCTGGACAATGTGCGCCAGGCAGGGATGAAAGTCTGTGCGGGGGGCATCGTCGGTATGGGTGAGGGGGAAAAAGACCGAGCGGGACTGTTGATGCAGTTGGCCAATCTTCCCCATCATCCGGAGTCGGTGCCGATCAATATGTTGGTGAAAGTGGCGGGTACTCCTCTGGACAGTCAGGAGGACCTGGATCCCTTCGATTTTCTTCGCACGATTGCGGTAGCCCGTATCCTGATGCCCAAATCCCACGTGCGGCTGTCCGCTGGCCGCGAGGAGATGAATGACCAGATGCAGGCGCTCGCCTTTATGGCGGGTGCCAACTCCATTTTCTATTGCGAAAAGTTGCTCACCACCCCAAACCCCAAGGCCAACAGTGACATGGAGTTGCTCAGTCGTCTCGGTATCCGGCCTGAAACCCGTCAGGTTGAGCGGGACAGTCTTGAGGAAGCGCGGGCTTTACAGCGGGCAGTGGCCGAGATGGAAACAGACCACCTGTTTTACAACGCGGTGAATTAGGGCCTGTCAACGCGTTAGTGACCGCTTTTTGCATCAACTGTATTTTTATCACAGATCATCGCCGGGGCAGTGGATTTGCTCACCCGGGGGGAAGGGGCAGATGACATCATCCATGGATCAGGTGTTACAGGCGCGACTGGATCAGCGCCAGATTGACAACCTGTATCGCCGGCGACACCTGTTGCAGTCGGCTCAAAACAGTATTGTGCAAGTGGACGGCAAAACCTGCGTGGCCTTTTGCAGCAATGATTATCTGGGGCTGGCCAGTCATCCGGCTGTAATAGACAGTATGCGCCGCGGTGTTGAAACCTATGGGGTCGGCAGTGGTGCCTCCCATCTGGTTTATGGCCATTCCCAGGAGCATCATGCCCTGGAGGAAGAGCTGGCCGCGCTGACCGGTCGTCCCCGGGCGCTGCTGTTTTCCACTGGCTACATGGCCAATCTGGGTGCCATCCGGGCCCTTGTAGACAAGGGCGATCACGTCTATCAGGATCGTCTTAACCACGCGTCCCTGCTGGATGGCGGATTGGCCAGCAATGCCTCCTGCCAGCGCTATCGGCATGCCGATAGCGGCGACCTCACCCGGCGACTGGGCAAGGCAGAACATGGCCGAAAGCTGGTGGTCACTGATGGTGTGTTCAGCATGGATGGGGATCTGGCACCGCTGCCAGCGTTGGCCCGGGCCTGCGCCGAACAGGGTGGCTGGCTGATGGTGGACGATGCTCACGGTTTTGGTGTGCTGGGAAAAAACGGCGGTGGTCTGGCAGAGCACTATGGGCTCGATGTCACCGATGTGCCGGTGCTGATGGGAACGCTGGGCAAGGCGTTTGGTACCTTCGGTGCTTTTGTGGCCGGTTCCGATGCCCTGATCGAAACCCTGATCCAGTATGCCCGCACCTACATTTACACCACCGCATTGCCCCCCTCCGTGGCAGCGGCCACTCGCATCAGTCTGAAAATATTGCGCCGGGAAACCTGGCGCCGGGAAAAACTGGTCAGCCTGATCGAACGGTTCAGGACGGGGATCGGCGAACTCGGGCTGGAGTTGTTGAATTCACCGACGCCCATCCAGCCGGTCATGTTGCATGATGACGCACTTTGTTACCGGGTGGGCGAGGGCCTGCGTGCCAGGGGATTTCTGGTGGGTGCGATCCGTTCTCCCACTGTTCCCGTGGGCAGTGCAAGATTGCGCATAACCCTCTGTGCCGAGCACACCGACGATCAGGTGGATGGGCTGGTTGAGGCGATTGGTAAGACTGTGGCGGAAGTTGGAAAAAATCACAGTGAATAACCCGTACTTCCTCACGGCCTGTAAAAAACTCTCTGATGGGCAGGGTCAATGGCCTGCAACCCGGGAGGTCGTTTAGATTGGTGCAGCGTGCAATGGTTAAACGATTTTTTGTGACAGGCACCAATACCGGTGTTGGCAAAACCCTGATCAGTACCGCGTTGCTGGCCACGGCCCGCGACAGCGGATTGACCACGGTCGGGTTGAAACCGGTGGCTGCCGGGTGTGAGGTCACGGATGAGGGACTCCGCAATGCTGATGCCCTTTCGTTGCTGGCCCAGTCGAGTTTACCGTTGTCCTATGATGAAGTGAATCCGGTGGCGCTGGCGCCTGCGACCGCACCGCATATTGCCGCTGCAGAGGCGGGTCGGCGGCTGAGTGCCGAGCGACTGGCAGGATTCTGCCGGGGCATTATGCTGCAACCGATGGACCTTTTGCTGATTGAGGGGGCGGGAGGTTGGCGAGTGCCCCTGAACGAGCGGGAAACATTCGCTGATCTGGCCAAAACGCTGCAGTTGCCGGTGATTCTGGTGGTGGCGATGGAGCTTGGTTGTATCAATCACGCATGGCTTTCGGCAGAGGCGATTCAGCGGGACGGACTGAAGATGGCAGGCTGGGTTGCCAACCAGGTTTGCCCCGAGCAAATGGACTACTACCATGAGACCCTGGCAAGCTTGCAAGCCCGATTGCCATGCCCCATGATCGGTGCAGTACCATGGTTGCCGGACCCGACCCCGGAACAGGCAAAACCATTCCTGAAACCGGATTTTTTGACGGCAAAAAACCAATTAACCAGTGGTGAATAATTTATGGGTATGAGAAGCGAAGAAGAGTATTCAGAGGAAGATCTGGAGCGAATCCGCCAGGTGGTCAACTCGGGCGTTCATTCTGTGGAGCGAAAACCTTTTCGCTTCAGTCTGTTGTTCCTGTGGTGGATTGTGGTGGCGGCCATGGGTGGCGTCGCCTGGTTTTTCGCCAGAATGATCGGTGCGGTTTAACCGGCCAGATGCAAAATCGCCTGCCATTCCTTGTCAGTGACAGGGACGATGGATAATCTCCCCTGTCTGAACAGCACCATGTCCTGCAGGGGCCTCTGTTGTTTCAACTCCGACAGTGGTATCAACCGCGTAAATTTCCTGACCAGTTTTACATCCACACAGAACCAGCGCGGTTTGTCGGCCGTGCTGTCCGGGTCATAGCCGTCGCTCGCCGTATCAAACTGGTCGGGATCAGGATAACCTGCGTTGGTGATGACCATGATCCCCGCAAGTCCCACAGCCTTACAGCTCGAATGGTAGAACAGTGCCTGATCTCCCGGTTTGACCCGGTCGCGCAGATGGTTGCGCGCCTGATAGTTGCGAATGCCATCCCACCGACATTGCTGGTCCGGTTCGGCGGCCAGGTGATCGATGCTGAAAACGTCGGGTTCGGATTTGAACAGC
>DDNV01000064.1:4632-12361 GCA_002341315.1 Cellvibrionales bacterium UBA2511 | reverse complement strand
TGTGTCTACCAATTTCACCACTCTGGCACAGGGGCGCGATTATAGCAGTGGTCCCCGGAGAAGCAATAGAGCGGTGTTGTTCTGATTGATGGGTACACTGGCTCTGGCGGTGGATTTCCATTACCCTTGCGGCCTTTTACAAGCCTCCCCAAACGTATGCGCCGAGACCATTTCCATTACCCTCTGCCCGACGAGCTGATTGCCCGTCAGCCCGCTGCTGAACGCCGTGGCAGCCGCCTGCTGGTGGTGGATGGCGTGACGGGAGCGCTGCAGCATCTGCAGTTTCCGGCGATCAGTTCGCTGGTGAATTCTGGTGACCTGCTGGTGTTCAATAACACCCGGGTGATTCCGGCCCGGCTGTTTGGCCAGAAGGATTCCGGTGGCAAAGTGGAAATGTTGGTGGAACGCCTGTTGGGTGACCAGCGATTGCTGGCTCATCTGCGGGCCAGCAAATCACCCAGGGCGGGCACCCGACTTCAGTTCGAAGGCGGTGTGGAAGCCGAGGTGGAAGGTCGCGAGGGCGATCTGTTCCTGCTGCGTTTTCTCGGTGATAGAACGGCACTGGACATTTTGGAAAACCACGGCCATATGCCTTTGCCGCCCTATATTGATCGCGCTGATAACACCGCTGACCGGGAGCGCTACCAGACGGTGTACGCTGAAAAGCCCGGCGCCGTGGCAGCGCCCACGGCGGGGTTGCACTTTGATCAGGCGCTGCTCGATCAGCTTCGCGCAAAGGGGGTGGACTTTGCCTTTGTCACGCTGCATGTGGGGGCGGGTACCTTTCAGCCGGTGCGGGTTGACCATATTTGCGATCACCGGATGCACTCTGAGGTGATCGAAGTCTCGGCCGAGGTCTGTCGGCAGGTGCGCGAGACCCGCGCCCGGGGCGGTCGGGTGATTGCGGTCGGAACCACCAGCGTACGATGCCTGGAAAGTGCCGCTGCCGGTGGCCAGATACAACCGATGACCGGTGAGACCGATATTTTTATCTACCCCGGCTATTCGTTCAAACTGGTGGATGCCCTGCTGACCAATTTCCACTTGCCGGAATCGACACTGCTGATGCTGGTGAGCGCCTTCTCCGGCTACACACACATGATGAACGCCTACCGGCAGGCGGTGGCGGAGCGCTATCGGTTTTTCAGTTATGGCGATGCCATGTTTTTGACCATAAATCCCGCTGCTGCAGAGGACATTCCCCAATGAGAAACAGTTGTTTTATGTCCTTTGAGGTGGCTTGCCGCGATGGCGAGGCGCGCCGTGGCAGAATGACCTTTCCCCGCGGCACGGTTGAAACGCCGGCATTTATGCCGGTGGGCACCTGTGGCACCGTCAAGGGGATGTTGCCAAGGGATGTTGGAGCCACTGGTGCCCAGATACTGCTCGGTAATACCTTTCATTTGATGTTGCGCCCCGGTACAGACGTAGTAATGGAACACGGCGGCTTGCATGAATTCATGCACTGGCCGGGACCAATCCTGACCGATTCCGGCGGCTTTCAGGTGTTCAGCCTCGGGGCGATCAGCAAGATTTCCGAGCAGGGTGTGGCTTTTCGTTCGCCCATCGATGGCAGTGCCGTATTTCTCGACCCGGAGACATCCATTCGGGTGCAACAGCAACTCGGTGCGGACGTGGTGATGATCTTTGATGAGTGCACCCCTTACCCGGCAACCGAGCAGCAGGCCCGGGCCTCAATGGAGCTCTCTCAGCGCTGGGCGAAACGCAGCAAGGATGCCCACGGCGACAATCCCTCTGCGCTGTTTGGTATTGTACAGGGCGGCATGTATGAGGAACTTCGCGACGCCTCTCTGGCCGGTCTCGAGTCAATCGGTTTTGATGGCTATGCCATCGGTGGTTTATCGGTGGGTGAGCCGAAAGAGGATATGTTGCGAATTCTGGATCATCTGCCGCCCAAGATGCCCCAGGACAAGCCCCGTTATCTGATGGGTGTGGGTAAGCCGCAGGATATTCTCGAGGCCGTGCGGCGGGGTATCGACATGTTTGACTGTGTGATGCCTACCCGCAATGCGCGCAATGGGCATTTGTTCACCAGTGCGGGTGTCGTCAAGATTCGCAATGCGGTGCACCGGCACGATACCCGCCCCCTCGATGCGAACTGTGACTGTTATACCTGCCAGAATTTTAGCCGGGCCTATCTGCATCATCTGGAAAAGTGTGGTGAAATACTCGGCGCTCAACTGAACACAATGCACAACCTGCGCTATTACCAGGCGTTGATGGCCGACATCCGTCAGGCAATTGCCGAAAGTAGCCTCGATGAATTTGCTGTGCAGTTCTATGGTCAGCAGGGTCTGGAGCCGCCCGCTTGAGGTTTGCTCATTCGCCCCAATATGTGAGGGGTGCTCGATATTTTCCGCCGTTTCTGACAAGGGCGCTGCTTCCACCCTATAATGGTCAGCCTTTCGTTCAGGACTCAATAAAAGACTAGTGATATGAACCGTTATCCGTTATGGAAATACCTGCTGATCCTTTTTGTTATTTTGTTGGGAATGGTTTATGCCCTGCCCAATCTGTATGTGCCTGATCCGGCTGTACAGGTCTCCGGACAGAGTAGTGCGACCGTGATTGATCAGCAGTTGCTGGATCAGATGGAACAGGCGCTCAAGGATGAAGGTATCGAGTACTTCGGCGCAGAAAGCACTGGTGAAAACGCCCTTATTCGCCTGAAGGAGCGGGATCAGCAGTTACCGGCAAAAAGGGTCATTCAGCAGGCTCTCGGCTTTGATTACGTGGTAGCGCTCAACCTCGCACCCACAACGCCGGAGTGGCTTGCTGCGTTGGGTGCACAACCCATGAAGCTCGGGCTTGACCTCAGTGGTGGCGTGCATTTCCTGCTGGAAGTCAATATTGATGAGGCGGTTGGCAAGCGTATGGAGTCTGCGGTTCGGGAGATACGCGGTGCCATGCGTGAGGAGAAGCTCCGCTACCACACCGTTAAGCTGGAGGACGGGACGATTGTCAGCAAATTCCGCACCGAAGAAGAGCGGGATGAAGCGAACCGGATTCTCCGCCGCGATTTCCGCGACCTGACCGCGCAGCTCACCACGGAAGGCGGTTTGTTCACTATCCGCTCCGCAATGTCGGAATCTGCGATCAGGGAAGTGGAGGATTACGCACTGAACCAGAATCTGGTGACGCTGAGAAACCGGGTGAATGAACTGGGGGTGTCCGAGCCCATTGTTCAGCGACAGGGTCGCAACCGGGTGATGGTGGAGCTGCCCGGGGTTCAGGATACAGCTGAAGCGAAGCGGATTATCGGCAAGACAGCCAATCTTGAGTTCCGTCTTGAGGCCGAAGAACAGAACGTGGTCACGGCAGAAAAATTTGAATTTCTGAATGACAAGTCACGTTTTCCCGATGCCTGGCTGGAACGCACGGTAGTGATTACGGGTGACCACGTGTCGAACGCGTCGGCCTCCTTCGATGAAAATGGCTTTCCACAAGTAAATATCACGCTGGACAGTGATGGCGGTGCCAGGATGCACCGGGTTTCCCGCAAAAATATTGATCGTCGCCTGGGTGTGTTGTTTATCGAGTACAAGACCCGCACCACCTATACCACCAATGACAAGGGCGAACAGGTTGCGGCGTCCGAGCGCTACGTCGAAAAGAAAATTATCAGTCTGGCCACCATTCGCAGTGCACTGGGCAAGACCTTCCGTATTACCGGTCTGGATAATCCCCGCGAGTCCTCGGAGTTGGCACTGCTGCTGCGTGCCGGTGGTCTGGCGGCACCCATGTATTTTGTCGAAGAGAGAACCATTGGTCCTTCACTGGGTGCTGAGAACATTGCCCTGGGGGTTAAATCGGTCACCATCGGCATGGCGATGGTGTTGCTCTTCATGCTGGTGTACTACCGGGTTTTCGGCATCTTTGCCAATGTGGCACTCGCCCTCAATCTGGTCATTATGGTCGCTGCCATGTCATTGCTGAGTGCAACCCTGACCCTGCCGGGTATCGCGGGTATCGTGCTGACGGTGGGGATGGCCGTGGATGCCAATGTGCTGATTTTTTCCCGAATCAGGGAGGAGTTGGCCAATGGCCTGCCACCCCAGTCCGCCATCAATGCCGGTTACGATCGCGCTTTTGTCTCGATTCTGGATGCCAACCTGACCACCTTGATTGTGGCGGTGATTCTATACGCCGTTGGTTCCGGGCCGGTGCAGGGCTTTGCCGTCACCCTGTCGATCGGTATTTTGACGTCGATGTTCACCGCAATTCTGGGTACCAGAGCGCTGGTCAATCTGGTCTATGGTGGCCGTACCATTAACAAAGTCTGGATTTAGGAGACTCACCATGACAACGCTACGTGTTATTGATTTCATGGGCCAGCGGAAGCTGGCAGCGGTCATCTCCATTCTTCTGGTGCTGGGCTCCCTTGTTTCCCTGTCGGTGAAAGGCATCGTGCTGGGTCTCGATTTTACCGGTGGCACCCAGATTGAGGTGGGTTATCCGGAGCCGGCCGATTTATCGGTGATTCGCACACAGCTTACGGAGGGCGGCTTTGAAAACCCCACTGTAATTTACTTCGGTTCCGAGAGTGATGTGCTGATCCGTTTGCAGGGTGAGCCGGCAGCCGGCTTGTCCGATGAGGTGTTTGCTGCACTGCAAAACAACACCGACAGCGAGATCGAAATGCGCCGGGTGGATTATGTGGGCCCCCAGGTGGGTGATGAACTTCGCGAGGATGGCGGTCTGGGTATGCTGGCTGCCCTGGCCGTGGTGATGCTCTATGTGGCCATCCGGTTTCAATACAAATTTTCCATCGGTGCCGTTCTCGCGCTGATTCATGATGTGATTATTACGCTCGGGTTTTTCTCGATCACCCGCCTGGAGTTTGATCTCACAGTGCTGGCGGCGGTGCTCGCCGTGATCGGTTACTCCCTGAATGACACGATTGTCGTGTTTGACCGAATACGGGAAAATTTTCGCCTGCTGCGAACGGCGGAGGCAAAAGAGGTTATTAATGAATCCCTGACGCAGTCGTTGCAGCGCACATTGCTGACCTCTCTGACCACAATCTTTGTGTTAGTGGCGCTGTTTGTTTTTGGCGGTGAGCTGATTCACAACTTTGCAATCGCACTCATTGTTGGTGTGGTAATCGGTACGTACTCCTCTATCTATGTGGCGGCAAACCTGCTGATGGCTCTGCAGATGACCAGAGAGAATCTGCTGCCGCCCGAGGTGAAAGAGGGTGAAGAGTTTGATGGGCTGCCCTAGGACTTCTGTCCGGTGTCGAGGACTTCTGGCGCATGTCAAGGTTTTTTTGCTTGCGCGTTTTTGTAAGCCGCTTTAAAGTGGGAATTGCGGGTCTTTAGCTGCCTGTATATTTACACCGCCAACCGAGGTTGGCATTAAGTGCTTACGAGGATGTTATGTCAGATTTAGTTACCGGTACCGTTAAGTGGTTCAATGAAGAAAAAGGGTATGGCTTTCTTGCGCAGGAGGGTGGCAAGGACGTCTTTGTACATTTCAGTGCTATTAACGGTACAGGCCGTCGCACACTCTATGAAGGGCAGCAGGTTTCTTTCGAAGTGACCGACGGTCAGAAAGGCCCGCAGGCACAAAACGTCACTGTTGTTGCCTGAGGCAAATGCCTGAGTTTAACCAATAAAAATGCCAGCGTTAGCTGGCATTTTTTTGTATTTTCTTTATAGATTTTATCCGGAGGTTTTTGTTTAACAAACCTCCGGGGTGTCATTTTGTTGTTTGTTTCTAGCGCCAGTTATCCCAGGCCACCATGACTCTCTCGGGGTACCAGGTTTTGCCGTAGCTGCCATTATAGCGGGCGAGCGCCAGTGCGAGATTGCCATTTTCCTTGTCCAGATAATACTTGAGAATGGTGCAGCCATAGCGCAGATTGGTATCGATGTTGATCAGGTTGTCATCCGCCCGCCCGATTTCGTGCTTCCAGAAGGGCATAACCTGCATCATCCCCTGAGCGCCGGCACTGGAGACCGCGTAGGAGTCAAAGTGACTTTCTACCTGAATGACCGCAAGCACCACTTCCGGCGACAGTTCTGCCCGCGTGGCGGCCTGATGGATTTTGCGCAGCAGATCGAGTCGCTCCTCGCTGTCGGGAATGTACCGGGCAAGCTGGGTGGATTTTGCCATCAACCAGACCTCGGCATCGAAACGATCCTCAAAGCTGTCGGCCTGCTCCACGGTCTTTTTCAGTAGGGTCAGCAGAGCCTGATCCACCTCCTGCGGGTCGCCTGCGAGGGCAGCACTCAGCCAGAGAGCAGTGGCCGTCAGTGCCAGCCACCGCGCGACCCCCAGGCCGACCGAAGCGCTCATCCGAGGGCCTGTGCCAGAAACTCAGACAATTCCGTTACCGCGATTTGGCAGCTTTCCTCGCTGCGACGGTTGTAATATTCCACCTGACCCTGTTCAAGCCCGCGGTCGCCCACGACGATGCGGTGAGGGATACCCATTAACTCAATGTCTGCCAGCATGACCCCTAACCGGGCTTTTTCTTCATCCATTAACAGCACGTCAAAACCCGCCTGTTGCAGATCAGCATAGAGCGTTTCGCAGGCATCGCGAACCTGTTCGGACTTGTGCAGGTTGATCGGTACCACCGCGATCTGGAAAGGAGCCAGGGCATCGGGCCAGATGATGCCCTTTTCATCGTGATTCTGCTCTATGGCAGCGGCCACAACGCGGCTCACGCCGATCCCGTAGCAACCCATCAACATGACCTGCTCTCGGCCTTCTTCGTTGAGTACCCGGGCATTCATGGCTTCACTGTATTTGGTGCCCAATTGAAAAATATGCCCCACTTCAATACCGCGTTTGATCTCCAGAGTGCCCTGGCCATCGGGGCTGGTGTCACCGGGGATCACATTGCGAATGTCCTCGACCTGTAGCGGCGGACAATCTCTCTCCCAGTTGACACCGGTGAGATGGTAATCATCGCGGTTTGCACCGCAGGCAAAGTCTGCCAGGTGGGCCGCGCTACGATCCACAATGGTCGGAATGTTGAGCCCTACCGGACCGATAGATCCCACAGAACATCCCAGTATGGCTTTTACCTGTGCTTCGCTGGCAAAGGTCAGTGGCGATGCCACGCCCTGCAGTTTCTCGGCCTTGATAGCATTCAGTTCGTGGTCGCCCCGCAGCACCAGTGCCACCAGTGCGGTGGTGCTTTGATTGGGGTCTCCCAGTACGATCAGGGTTTTTGCGACCTGTTCAGGTTTTACCCCGAGAAACCGGCTGACCTGTTCAATACTGTGCTGGCCCGGTGTGGCCACTTCCTGCATGTCTGCCGATGCAGTTGGCCGGCTCCCGGTCGGTGCCACGGCTTCGGCCATTTCCACATTGGCGGCATAGTCGCTGGCGTTGGAGAAGGCGATATCGTCCTCGCCGGAGGCCGCCAGCACATGAAATTCATGGGAGTGGTTGCCGCCAATGCTGCCGGTATCCGCCAGGACAGGCCTGAAGTCGAGGCCAAGACGGTTAAATATCGCTGTATAGGCCGCGTGCATGGTGTCATAGGTCTGTTGCAGGCTGGCCTGATCCGCATGAAAGGAGTAGGCGTCTTTCATCAGGAATTCCCGTGCGCGCATGATGCCGAAGCGAGGGCGGATTTCATCCCGGAACTTGGTCTGAATTTGATAGAAGTTGGCGGGCAGTTGCTTGTAACTGCGCAGCTGGTTGCGAACCAGGTCGGTAATGACTTCCTCGTGGGTCGGACCCAGGCAGG
>DDNV01000064.1:1291-4535 GCA_002341315.1 Cellvibrionales bacterium UBA2511 | reverse complement strand
CAGAAGGCGCGATCGTGACGATCCTTCATTCTCAGCAGTTCCGGTCCGTACTGTTCCCAGCGACCGGACTCCTGCCACAGTTCTGCCGGCTGGGTGACTGGCATCAGGACTTCCATGGCGCCGGCCCGGTTCATTTCTTCGCGGACAATGGCCTCCACTTTGCGCAGTACCCGCAATCCCAGAGGCAACCAGTTGTAGAGCCCGGCGGCCAGCTTGCGGATCATGCCGGCGCGAATCATCAATTGGTGGCTGATGACTTCGGCATCGGCCGGGGTTTCTTTTTGGGTGGCGATCAAAAACTGGCTGGCACGCATAGTTGATTCTTTGTCTTGGAGGTGAGTGTAAAAACCGCTATTTTACGGTGGAGCCCGCTTTGGGTACAGGACAAGAGGTTGTTAAATGTTTGAGCTCGATTCTGCGTTGATGGCTGACACGGTAATCATTGGTGACTTTCCATTGTGCCGGTTGTTGCTTCACTGCGATGCCAATTATCCCTGGTTTATTCTGGTGCCTCGGATTGCCGATGTGACAGAAATTTATCATTTGTCAGAGCAGGACCAATATCAGTTGATTCGTGAATCCTCCCTGCTGGCGCAGACGTTGGTGGATGTGTTCTCCCCGGACAAGGTCAATATAGCGACCCTGGGCAACCGGGTGGCCCAACTGCATGTACATCATATCGCCCGCTATAAAACGGACGGGGCCTGGCCCGACCCCATTTGGGGCAGGTTGCCGGCACAGGAGTATACCGGGAAGTTGCTTGCTGCGCGGGTCGATTCCGTTGTCAATGTGCTCGTCGGGGATGACTTCACCGCCTTGCACAAATAGCTTTTCCGGCAGATTTTTGCGCATTGTGTTGGCGGTAGTCCGGATTCAGGCATTATCCAATCTTCTAGCCCCCTGGTTACTGGGGTATAATGCGCCGCTTTTATCAGGGGCGTTCTGCCCGCTCTAGAATCAGGGTATTTAGTTATGCCGATTTACAGTTATCAATGTCAGGCCTGTGGTCATGCGCTGGAGGCACTCCAAAAAATCAGTGACAAACCATTGACGGATTGTCCGGTTTGTCATCAGTCGGAATTGAAAAAACAGTTGACGGCTGCCGGTTTCCGGCTGAGCGGCAGCGGCTGGTATGAAACGGATTTCAAAAAAGAGAAAAGAAAAAATATTGCTGGCGACCAGCCCTCGGAAAGCAAGGCAAAACCTGAAGCAAAACCCAAAGAGGCTGCCGGTTCCACCCCCGCCGCCTGAACCAGTACCATCGGAAGCCCTGCCCGGCCTCCATTAGATTAACAACGGGAAGACATAATGCGGACAAGTTATTGTGGTGTGCTCGGCGCCGAACACATTGATCAGGAAGTCACTCTGTGCGGTTGGGTGGATCGTCGCCGCGACCACGGGGGTGTGATCTTTGTCGATTTGCGCGATCGTGAAGGTATCGTGCAGGTCGTGTTTGACCCGGATTGCGGCGAGCATTTTGCCCTCGCCGACCGTGTTCGCAGTGAGTATGTGCTGCAGGTGACTGGTCGGGTTCGCGCCAGAACTCCCGAAACCGTCAACCCGGAAATGGCCACCGGCCAGATTGAAATTTATGGTCTGGCTGTGCAGATACTGAATGCATCCGAAACGCCGCCTTTCCCGCTGGATCAGCACAACAAGGTGGGCGAGGAAGTGCGGCTCAAGTACCGCTATCTGGACCTGCGCCGGCCGGAAATGCTCAACAACATGCGGTTTCGCTCCAGGGTGACCAATATTATTCGCAACTTTCTCGATCAACGGGGATTTCTGGATATTGAAACCCCGATCCTGACCCGGGCCACGCCGGAGGGTGCTCGCGATTACCTGGTGCCGAGCCGCACCCACGAAGGCAAGTTCTTTGCGCTACCGCAGTCGCCACAGTTGTTTAAGCAGTTGCTGATGGCGTCGGGCGTGGACCGTTATTACCAGATCGCAAAATGTTTCCGTGACGAAGATCTCCGGGCGGACCGCCAGCCTGAATTTACCCAGGTTGATGTGGAGATGTCGTTTACCTCAGAAGCGGAGATCATGGCCATCAATGAGGAGATGATCCGCACGGTTTTCCAAGAGGTGCTTGAGGTGGACCTGGGTCACTTTCCCTCCATGCCTCACAGCGAAGCCATCATGCGCTATGGCAGCGATAAACCGGATTTGCGGATTCCCCTTGAACTGGTGGAAATCAAGGACCTGATGGCAGGAGTGGATTTCAAGGTGTTTTCCGGGCCGGCCAATGACCCAAAAGGTCGCGTTACGGCATTGAAAGTGCCGGGTGGCAACGGGATCAGTCGCAAACAGATAGATGATTACACCAAATTTGTCGGTATTTACGGTGCCCGGGGACTGGCCTACATCAAGGTCAATAACAGGGAAGACCTGGAGGACGGGCTGCAATCCCCGATAGTCAAGTTTCTGCCATTGGACGTGCGTTCCGCCATACTTGATCGCACCGCTGCCGAGAATGGCGACCTGATTTTCTTTGGTGCAGATAACCACCGTGTTGTCACCGAAGCATTGGGTGCCCTGCGCTGTAAACTCGGCGCAGACCTGAATCTCTATACCTGTCAGTGGGCGCCATTGTGGGTGGTCGACTTCCCGATGTTTGAAGAAGATGGAGAGGGCGGTTGGACCTCCCTGCATCATCCCTTTACCCGACCGGCCTGCTCGGTGGAAACGCTTGAGGCCGACCCGGAAAAAGCCCTGTCGATTGCCTACGATATGGTGTTGAACGGCACGGAGCTCGGTGGTGGTTCGATTCGTATCCACAACCCCGATATGCAGCATGCGGTCTTTAAGGTGTTGGGTATCAGTGAAGCAGAAGCGGATGAAAAATTCGGTTTCCTGATCGATGCCCTGAAGTTTGGTTGCCCCCCCCATGGCGGGTTGGCATTTGGTCTGGATCGACTGATCATGTTGATGACCGGTAGTCATTCGATTCGCGATGTGATCGCTTTCCCGAAAACCCAGACAGCGGCCTGCGTCATGACCGATGCGCCGGGTGGAGTTGATAATCGGCAATTGCGTGAACTGAATATTCGTTTGCGGGAGAAAAAACCGGCGGATAGCTGATCTATTCCGCAGCGCGCTGAGCGATGTAACACGATAAAAAAACGACTGTTGGAGAAACGACTGCAGCTCGGAAGGATGGGAGATTTTTGTTATGGCAGGTCACAGCAAATGGGCCAATATCAAGCACCGCAAGGCAGCGCAGGATGCCAAGCGCGGCAAG
>DDNV01000064.1:569-1183 GCA_002341315.1 Cellvibrionales bacterium UBA2511 | reverse complement strand
CGCAGGATGCCAAGCGCGGCAAGGTGTTCACCAAACTGATTCGTGAACTGGTTGTGGCTGCAAAATCCGGTGGGCCCCTGCCGGAGGACAATCCCCGGCTCCGCGCCGCAGTGGATAAGGCGCTCGGTAATAACATGAAGCGTGACACCATTGATAAAGCCATTGCCAGGGGTGCGGGTGCCGGTGAAGGCGACAATTATGAAGAGGTGACCTACGAGGGTTATGGTGTCGGAGGTATTGCCGTGCTCGTGGACTGTATGACGGATAACCGCAATCGTACGGTTTCCGATGTGCGACACGCATTCACCAAGCGCGGTGGCAATCTGGGCACGGACGGATCGGTCGCCTACCTGTTTAAGCGTACCGGTCAAATCAGTTATCCCGCCGGGGTTGATGAAAACCGCTTAATCGAAGTGGCCCTGGAAGCGGGCGCAGAAGATGTGGTGACCAACGATGATGGTTCCATGGATGTGCTCACCGCCTGGGAAGACTTCAGTGCAGTCAAAGAGGCCCTGCAGGGAGCCGGCCTAGAGCCGGAAAGTGCAGAGGTCACCATGCTGGCATCCATTACTGTGCCGGTTGACCTGGACGGTGCGGAAAAATTGTTGGCGCTG
>DDNV01000064.1:0-389 GCA_002341315.1 Cellvibrionales bacterium UBA2511 | reverse complement strand
TGGATCATCTGGAAGATCTGGATGATGTGCAGAATGTATTTACCAATGCGGATATTCCTGCGTCGGTGATGGCTGAGCTCGGCTGATGATCGGTTGGGCCAGAGAGTAAACCCGGGTGTATCCCGATATTGTTAACAGAACGAGTAATCACAGGAGAGACAGGATGAAAGTACTTCAGAAAACTGACGAGTACACCATTTATCAAAAACGCTCAGGCCGCTATGCCGTTGAAGGCGCTGACAAGAAGATCATTAATGGTGACGAAAAAGTCAGCATTCTGGTCGCTGCGGGTGTCGTTAAGCAGGCAGTTGCCAAACCCGCGCCGGTAGAAGAGGCGGTTGTTGAAGAGGCTCCCGCTGAGGAAGCATCGGCAGAGGCAGCTCCAGCAG
>DDNV01000103.1:44396-45354 GCA_002341315.1 Cellvibrionales bacterium UBA2511 | reverse complement strand
GCAGTGCATCATCGCTGTTTTCGTAATAATGACGATAAATACCAAAGGGTTGGTACCCCATGGACTCGTAGAGGGCGATTCCAGCTGTATTATCCACGCTCACTTCCAGACGCAGGAATACCCTCCCGGCATCCTTGCTGATCTGCTCACCGGCTTCCATCAATGTCCTGGCAATACCACGCCCACGATAATCAGGATCAGTAGCAATTGAATAGAGTCGTGCCAGCGTTGTACCTTTAAAGAAAATAATCAGGCTGTAACCGACAATAACGTCGCCGTATTCCGCAACGATAAATGCACAGTTTTCTGCCTGTATCCAGTGCCGGAAACTACGGCGGCTTAGCTGGTCAGTAGTGAAACATTTATTTTCCAGACGCAGCAAGGCACTGAGATCGTCCTGTGAGACAGCGCGTATTGATAGTGGTAACTGATTCATGAAACTCCCACAAGCGCTTGATGAAGCACCTGCCTCGCCCGAAAAATCACAGCCTCACGCCAGTAATCATCCCGGGGATAAAAATGTGCTTTCATCTGCTCAGCCACCACGTCCTTTGAGTGGCAGGAGGCACATTCGGAACCGGACCAGACCCTGGCTTCGTCAATGAGCGTGTCAAAAAGTGCCGCAGTGCCCAGTGTGCCAAACTCCAGCGTCACAAAGCAGCTCTTCGACCCCATAACCTGATGCCAGGCATAATCGAGCAGACCCAGTTTTGGCACGGAGCTGGACTTGCCTATCGAGGGAAGACCGCAACCGGGACCAAACCATTTAATGGCTGTCATTAAGCCATCTGTGCCCAGTGGGTGGTCACAGATAACCTCACCGTAACCGTAGGGACCCAGACCCGTATGCACATCGACAACGGCCAAATACCGGTTGGCAAGAGAATAATGCCGTATCAGGGATTCAATCACTCCCCGACTGAACCCGGGGCGTTGTCCACCGTAAAATGGCCCGGCC
>DDNV01000103.1:43264-44272 GCA_002341315.1 Cellvibrionales bacterium UBA2511 | reverse complement strand
ACCGTAAAATGGCCCGGCAGGATCATTAAACTGACCACCACTGAGCGCAATTTCGTAGGACCGCTGGCCCACCTGCAGACAATAGTCCTCTATGGCCCTGCCTCTGGCGCCTCTATCGCGGATACCAAGCAGAGGCTGCAGCTTCTCATACCCCGGATTTATCGGCAGCGGCTGACTAAAATCGATAAAATTCCGATTCACATCAATGCCCTGATCGTCACAACGACGATTATTGGCATACCCCCACGGGTTAAGCGCATTTATCATCAACATCGCCGTATGATCCGGAAGCGCTATGAAGCCATTGGCAACCATTCGCATCCAGTCAACCTGTACTGCAGTCCCGGTAAAACCTTCGATTCCGTGGGTACCGCCGATGACAACCAACACAGCTTCGGCATCCAGATTACCAATCCACCCGGTTTGACACAGTAGGTTATCTTGCAAGGAGAGTGAGAAATCAAGCCGCGTGAACGGCAGTTTCTGGGATACAAGCGCCCTCTCCCATAGCTCACAGCCCTGACGATAATGATCGGGGAAGCTTTGCAGCGAAAAGCATTGGAGGGTCGATTGAAACGGCATAATAGTACCTGGAACGGTGCTCGATCATAGCCTCAATCCATATTATGGGTAAGTCACTTGGCTCCAATTAGCTAAAATAAACATCGGCCAGTTTCTTCTGAACCCTGACTACCCTCACGGGTCAAAGCAGCTCAACCGGATAGATCAACGGGCAAACCAAATGATAAAAAAAATTATTTTTCTGGTGTTATTGACTGGGGTTCCCCTCGCAACCTACGCCGATACGGAAAAGGCCCTCTTTGCCGGTGGCTGCTTCTGGTGCATGGAGCCACCCTTCGACAAACTGGAGGGCGTGATCAGCACTGTCTCGGGTTATACGGGAGGGAGAACCGAGAATCCCACCTACGAGGAGGTCACCCGTGGCAAAACCGGTCATTTCGAGGTAGTAGAGGTCACCTACGACCCAAAAAAGGTCAGCTATGAGGC
>DDNV01000103.1:37161-43198 GCA_002341315.1 Cellvibrionales bacterium UBA2511 | reverse complement strand
GCCGGAAAATGGTAAAGGCCAGTTTTGTGACCGGGGAAGCCAGTATCTCAGTGCTATCTTCCCCCTGAATGACGAACAAAGAACCGCCGCCCGGAACAGTAAAAGCGCATTAATCGACAGCAACCTTCTGAACAACCCGATTGCCACACGAATTCTACCGGCCAGTAAATTTTACCCCGCTGAGGAGTATCACCAGGATTACTATCTGAAAAATCCTGCGCGTTATCGTTATTACCGAAATGGATGTGGTCGTGATACGCGACTAAAGCGTCTCTGGAATAACGTGAACCTTCCCTTCTGAGAGTATTGAGCCAGGCATCTTGACTGGGTAATAAAGGTCGTCAACCGAACCTGATGACGGCAATCACGCCTTTTTTCATCCATTTCATGATTGGGCTCATGCATCCTAACATCATAAATTTGACCCATATCATGGGGAGATTCAGTAATTCCGCTTAACCTCAGCGACTGATCCTATTGTCACCTGTGAGTCAGCCGGCAAATGCAAGTTGCGTCGTTAACCAACAACCTGTTCTGCCCTCACTCTGATATTGAGGCAGAGTTTTTCAAATCCCTGGTCAGTTGTCCCAAGGAACAACTGAGGATGCGGCGCACGTCAATCTCACCGATTGCGCTGAACATTTATATTCCGAGCAATGCCAATAGCACTTATCCCGGACTGGTCAGCAGGGAGATTGAGCTGATTCAGCCTGTCTTCAGATACCAGCCTTTGGTGAAATTCTGGCTCAGAAACAGGCCATTACAAGGCATGAACAGGGGTGAACTCACAGAACTGGTTTTTTTATCCAACAGTTATTTCAACCCCCGAAACAAGAAAGCGTGTGAATACGGTTTTGAATGCACGCTTACAGATATGACTGCCGAAAAACTGGCCTTAATGAAAGGACTTCATTTTGATTGCTTCCGACTAACCATTAATGCCGCAATACCGCCCCACAAACAGCAATTTACATCAATCCTGACAACAGCCAGTGACTTTCACTTTGGAGAGTGGTACTGCTGCCTGCAGGTCAACCAGGCCGACCCGGATACATTGGACCACTGGCTCACAGAGTTGATCCGCTATCAACCGGCAATTATTGAGTTACAGGGGCTACAAACCATGGAGGGTGCAGCAACCCTCAGCCAACTCTCGCAGAGAATGAGCGGTCAACACTATCAACTTTTGGCAGATCGTTTTTTTATCATTCAAGGGCACAAACTTTTGCAACTTCGCCAGAGCAAGGCTCTCCAATATACCCCCTGGGGAATGGCCAGAGACAGCCTGATAGACTGGGTTGGTATTGGCCTTGGTGCACTGGGTAAATTTGGTGATGGCTTTTATCAGAATACCGACTCAATTCACGACTATCGACAGGCCCTTGATGAAAAGCATCTCCCTGTACATTGCACAGGGCTCTTTCCAGATCATCAACCGCAAAACCTGCCACCCTGGCAACTGGTCAACCAGTTACTCTGTTTTCATCGGGTGCATCTGTCCAGTTGTGACCTGACCATCAAGTTATGCCCGGAGCTCGCCAAACTTTTCCAAAATGCTCTGTCTATGGGCTGGCTCACCAGAGAATCTGATTATCTTGTGCTGTCCACTCAGGGGCTCGACCATCTTCGATATTTCTGCGATAGTCTCCAGGCGTGTCGATGTAACGGTCATTAATGACCGTTATCATGATCGCCGCTATAATGAGACATAATAGGCTCAGAGAGATGTCTGATGGATTCGGTCTGCCCCCACAATAGTACATTCCACTGCGGTGACTGCCGCATGAATGCGCTCTGCCTCCCGCTTGCACTGCAAACCAAGGAAGTAGAACGTCTGGACGAAATCATTCAGCGAGGAAAACCTCTTCAAAAGGACTACCATATCTACCATGCTGGAGAAGAATTCGATTCTGTCTTTGCGGTTCGCAGTGGCTCGATCAAAAGTTATACAATCAGCAATAGTGGCCAGGAACAGGTGACTGGATTTCACCTCCCGGGGGAGATATTCGGTATGGATGGTATAGGTCAGAATCGGTATACCAATTCTGCCGTCGCGATGGAAACCTCCTCCGTCTGTGAAATCCCTTTCAACCGTCTTCAGGAACTGAGCATTGCCATCCCCACACTGCAACGCCACTTTTTCCAGTTGATGAGCCTGGAAATCACTGGGGATCAACAACTTCTTAGCCTACTCAGCAAAAATACAGCCGAGGAGCGGGTAGCAACACTGTTGATGAGTATTTCAAACCGCAATTTCCGACTTAAACTCTCTGCCACACGGTTCAGATTACCGATGTCACGTGCAGACATCGGTAATTATCTGGGACTTACTGTTGAGACTGTCAGCCGGGTATTAAGTCGCTTTCAAAAACAGGCATTGCTGAAGGTCGACAAAAAGGAAGTAGAACTGCTCAATCTGGACAAACTACGCGAGTTAGCCAACTAAGGTTTTTCAAGTAATCCCTTGTTCTGGCTTTTGATTGATACAGAAACAAAAAAGCCGGTTCATGAAACCGGCTTTTGTACAACTAGCTAACCAAGTTCTTAGTTAAAACTTGTAGCCTATACCCACCATATAGACCAGTGGATCAATATCCACCTTGGTCTTCACCTCAGCACCCGGGAAATTGAATTTCGCATCGGTATCGATATCGATATACCACACTGCGGCATTGACTACCCAGCGGTCGGACAACGCATAATCCATACCCAGTTCAAATGCCACACCCCAAGAGTCATCAAGTTTTAACTTGCCGCCTGCACCGACAATACCCTCAAGTTCACTGGCAACATCCTCTTCGAAAAATTTTGTGTAGTTAATACCGACCCCGGCATAGGGCTGGAAGCGGGACTCAGCTTTCATCGGAAAATATTGCAGCGTCAGGGTAGGTGGTAAATGTTTGGTCGAACCCGCATCAATCTTTCCGGGAACCAACAAATTTTTGGCTTTAATATCGTGTTTAAAGGGCGTGGCTGCCAACAGGCCTAAACCCAGGTGATCCGTCAACATATAGGTCAAGGTAAGACCGAGCTGAGTGTCGGAATCGACGTAGGCCTTGCTGTTCGGCAACCCGGCACCATTAAGTGTAAGACGGCTGCTGTCATCGTTAGGTTCAACCGTTGCGGCACCTGCACGGACAATAACATCTCCCGCCTCGTAGGCCATAACACCTGTGGTCCCGGCCAAAAGACTCCCGGCCAGGGTCATATGAATTGCCAGCGACAATGCTTTTTGCTTGAACATTTACTTTCTCCAGAAAGGTAGCACTAAAAGACAAGGCCATTAAACCAAGCGCTTCACTACCACCATTTGATCTGGATTAAGTAAACAGAATCATCGACTTGCGCTAGATCAATACACCTTAATGATTATTGGCTCAGAAAGGACTGGAGGGTTGTGCGGAATATGAAAATGGTCTCCGAGGAGCAATTGCAGCTTGTGTTCGCCAGGAGGCAGTTCAAGACTCACCTCAGTCTGGCCACCACCAAAATGACGGTGTTGATCGTCAGCCGGAATCGGTTTGCCCATATCAGGCAATTGCTGAACATTAATCAGTAAGTGATGATGCCCTGTATGTTCCCGCTCAACACCTGCCGGCGCAACACCAATACCACTCAGACCGAATCGCACAGTGACCGGGCTGCTTACGGTTTCACCATCTTTGGGGGAAATAATATAGGCACTGGCAGCACCAGTATCAGTCGTTCCACCCGCATAAATTGTCGGGGATAGAATCATCAGCATCACCAGTAAACCTTGCATCTTTTTCATGTAATACCCCTATTGTTGTCCGTGAATAATTGTCAGTGCCCCCAAACTCCGCTCAACGGTGGCGAGATCTTTCGGAACTAGCCGTTTTTCCCCATACAGTCCGGAGACGAAGGTGCACACTTTTGCTCTCGCCATTCGTCAGGCGTGAAGATATGCAGCGCCAGAGCATGAACGCCACCAGCCAGCTCATCAGATAGGAGCTGGTAAACTCGCTGGTGACGCTTAACGGCTCGCATCCCCTCAAACGAATCAGAGACGACGACCAGCTTAAAATGCGTTTCAGAATCCACGGGAACCGCATGCATGTAGCTCTCGTTCAGCACTTGGAGAAACTCCGGTGTAAATGCCGCCGTCAGTTTGTTTTCAATGATATTTTGAATTTGCAATGCCACCTCGAAAGAATCTAAACCGTTTAATAATGAACGTCCTAACTACTTGCCTGTTTCGAAAATATTCATGCGAAGAAGACTATTACCGGAAAAACGATCTCAAATCACCCACGGATCAAGATAAAACCCAGGTAATGCCGGATTACTGTCAGGCATAGACATGATCTTCGACTATACTGGCAGCCCCTTTGTCCATCAACCGTCACTACTAGCTTTTTGGAGTCGGGGTACTACAATCCCGTTTTCTCTTAACAAGACACATCCTGCCCGCTTATGAGTATTAAAAACCTGATCGAACAACGTGTACGGGCTGCCATGTCAGCAGCAGACATTCCTGATGACTGCCCGGCCAATATCACCCTCAGTACCAGACCAGAATTCGGCAATTTTCAAGCCAATGGCGCTATGGCAGCTGCCAAGCGATTAAAAAGCCGTCCGCGGGATTTGGCCGCCGAGATTATCAAGCATCTCGATTTGACTGATATTGCAGATCATGTCGAAATTGCTGGCCCGGGATTCATCAATATTCACTTGGCAAACCAATTTATTGCAACTCAGTTACAAAAACTGATCGGGGATGAAAAACTCGGTGTACAGGTGCCGAATCAACAGAGAGTTGTCGTTGATTATTCCGGGCCTAATTTGGCCAAGGAGATGCATGTCGGGCATCTGCGCAGTACGATTATCGGCGACGCAGTGGTTCGCACCCTTGAGTTTCTGGGCAACGACGTGGTCCGCCAGAACCACATGGGCGATTGGGGTACCCAATTTGGCATGTTGATCGCTGAGCTTGAGGAACATTTGGGTGAAGGGGAGCGACCTGAACTGGCCCTCGGGGATCTCGAGGTTTTTTATCAGCAGGCCAAACAACATTTTGACCAAGATGAAAAATTTGCGCAGAAGGCGCGTCAATACGTGGTCAAGCTGCAATCAGGTGACCACCATTGCCGCCAGCTTTGGCAGCGTTTTATCGATATTTCAATCACACACAGTGAGGCCGTCTACCTAAACCTTAACGTCACGCTGAAGCACGGTGATATCAAGGCAGAAAGCGCCTACAACGACGAGCTGGCAGGAATTATTGAATCGCTAGAGCAACAGCGACTGCTCGTTGAAGACCAGGGCGCCAAAGTCGTCTTTCTGGAGGAGCTTGCAGACAAAGAGGGAAAGCCGAGTCCCGTCATTGTGCAGAAATCTGACGGGGGTTTTCTCTACGCAACAACTGATCTTGCTGCACTGCGTCACCGCAGCATGACATTACAGGCTGATCGCGTTCTGTACTTTATCGATGCCAGGCAATCACTGCATATGAAACAAGTATTTACACTGGCAAAAAAGGCCGGGTTTGTGAATACAGAGATAGCACTGGAACACCTCCCCTTCGGCACCATGATGGGAAAGGACGGCAAACCGTTCAAAACCCGTACTGGCGGGACGGTCAAGCTCACGAAACTACTCCAGGAAGGTATTGAACGCGCCTGCACACTAGTGAGAGAAAAGAACCCCGAACTCGACATCGATGAGGTTGCCGCCATTGGACGAAAAGTGGGCATTGGTGCCATCAAGTACGCAGATTTGAGTAAAACACGCACCAATGACTACATTTTTGACTGGGACAGCATGCTCAGCTTCGAGGGCAACACCGCTCCCTATCTACAATATGCCTATACCCGGATCCGCAGTATTTTCCGCCGGGCTGAGATCGACTTTGATTATTCGACAGGAGACATTATTCTCACGACACAACAGGAAAAAGATCTGGCTCTGAAACTTCTACAGTTTGGGACGACTCTTGAGCAACTGGCCCTTGATGGCTATCCCCATATTCTTTGTAATTATCTTTACGAACTAGCCAGCAGTTTCATGGCATTCTATG
>DDNV01000103.1:22593-37052 GCA_002341315.1 Cellvibrionales bacterium UBA2511 | reverse complement strand
ATGGCATTCTATGAGCACTGTCCGATTCTTAGGCAAGATGTGGCAGAAGACACTCGATCCAGCCGACTGGCCATTGCCCAACTCACCGCCAGAGTGATTGCCAAGGGCCTGAACCTGCTCGGGATTGAGGTAATGGAGCAAATGTAAGGCTTTTCAAAAATCATTGACTGGATATCGCTTTTTGTTCTCCAAACTGTTTTTGACTTCGATCAGGATCCGACTAACCTTTATTTATGGTGACAGAAACAGGCACAGCACCTATCAAGGTAGAAAAAAAGCTCCGCTATTCCGGCACTGACTTCTGGATCAAAGTCAGGCATGCAGCAAAGACAGCTGGCCGCGAATTAATTGAGAAGTGTTTGTGGCTCCATTACGCCGCCAGACGGCCGGATACCCCGGCCTGGGCCAAGGCCACGGTATACAGTGCCTTGGCCTACTTTATTCTACCTACAGACACCATTCCGGATTTCATCCCTGGAGGCTATGTGGATGACCTTGCGGTTATCGCTGGCGCGGTTGCCACCCTTGCCGGTTATATTGATCAACAGGTGAAAGATCGCGCGCGACAACGTCTTGCGCACTGGTTCGATTGAACGCAGCTCAACAAACCTGCCAGAAAGTACCTGACGACCAAGTTGGGGTCTGTTAACAGGCCCTAGCGATCGACCAATACATGCTCTCTGATTAATGCATCGAAAGCCTCACCGCTGAGAATATCCTGCTCTATCAGGACTTCACGGATAGTCTGGTTGTGCTGCTGGGCATGTTTGGCGATCTTGGCTGCCTTGTCGTATCCCAATTCGGGGGCCAATGCTGTCACGATCATCAGGGATCGCTCTACATTGTGTGCCAACTGAGCGGTGTTACATTCCATCCCTGTTAGACAATAGCGGCTAAAGTAATCCGCACCGCTGCCCAACAGCTCAACTGAGGTCAACACGTTATAGACAATCAATGGTTTGAATACATTTAACTGCAAGTGCCCCTGGGAGCAGGCCATGGCAACGGCCGCATCATTACCGATCACCTGAGTCGCAATCATGGTCAGTGACTCAATCTGGGTTGGATTTACCTTGCCGGGCATAATCGAGCTGCCAGGTTCATTTGCCGGCAGTTGTATTTCAGAAAGCCCTGCTCTGGGGCCGCTGGCCAGCATCCGCAAATTATTACCGATCACCATAAAATCAGCAGCAATCTGTCGCAACGCGCTGCTGACACGCAGCATCGCATTATGCGTCGACAGGGCAGCAAACTTATTAGGTGCCGTAACGACAGGCATGCCCGTCAACTCCCGCAACTGCGTTATCACAGCCTCCTGCCAACCACCAGGCGTATTCAACCCGGTTCCCACGGCTGTACCGCCAATAGCCAGTGGCAACAGATCCTGTTTTGCCTGCTGTAGCTGCTTCAGACTGAAGTCCAGCTGTGCAACATAACCACTGAACTCCTGGCCCAATGTCATCGGTGCTGCATCCATCAGATGGGTTCGCCCTACTTTCCACTGCGCCGAGAATTCGTGTTGTTTTTTAGCCAGGGCATGCCGGAGGTTTGTCAAATTTGGCAACAGCTGTTCTTCCAAGACGGAGAGGACAGCCAGATGCATCGCAGTTGGAAAGACATCATTCGAGGACTGGGAGCGGTTCACATGATCATTTGGATGAACCGGCGTTTTCTCGCCACGCATATGACCAGCCAGTTCATTGGCGCGATTGGCAACTACCTCATTCATATTCATATTGCTCTGGGTGCCACTACCGCTTTGCCAGATGGACAACGGGAACTGCTCATCATGCCTGTGACTCAACACTTCGTCACAGGCTGCAACAATCAGAGAGGACTGCTCGGACTGCAGTTCACCAAGTTCCAGATTGGCCAGGGCAGCAGCCTTTTTTATCAGGGCAAGTGCCTGAATAACACCATGAGGCATTGAGTAGCCCAGGCTGGGAAAGTGCACTATTGCCCGTTGTGTTTGTGCGCCCCAAAGTGCGTATTCAGGGATTTGAATCTCTCCCAGAGAATCACTCTCGGTTCTTGATGTCATGTCAATTCCCCCTTTCACTTACTAGCATGGACCAATTACGGAGGTACTGCGATATTTTCAAATTAAGCATTCACAATCTGAGCAGTCACTCAGAGTAATAATACTGACACCTATGATCCCCAACAGTAATCAGAACTTAACCAGAGTATCCATAGAATTAATCAGTCTGCCAACAACTGATCAATTATTGTACATAATGCTTTTTAAACGATGACAGTTAAATGTATATTGTTATTTTAAATTGAGTTTTCGCTCTTAACATGCTAAAAATAGTAATAATTTTTAATGTATCAATCAGGCGAATAGTTATACTGGGAGCCACCATGATTTTTACGACAGAAGACCTACGTTACTTGGTCATCAGAGAAACACTTCGTTACCTTAACGAATGGAGCGCCGCCAAAGAAAATCTTCTGGTTGGTACTGCCGCACAGGAATCTGGTCTCGGTGGATGGCACCAGGGAAAACGCGTTGGTCTCTATCGTATTACGCCCGCAAGGCATCAGGCAGTTTGGGACAAATATTTGATCCATCACCCGCACATGGCCAGTGAAATCCGTGGACTGGCGGGCCAGCATAGTTTCCTGAAGGATCCCCACGCAGAATTGATTACAAATCTCAAGTACGCCACTGCCATTGCCTGGATGATCTATCGTCGCTCGGAGCAGGCACTACCTGAGGCCCATGATATCAAAGGACTGGGAGTATACTGGTTACGTTACTTCCACCCGAAATATCCAGGTTCACCTGATGATTTCGTGACTAACTATGCATTGTTAGTTGAAGACAGGCCGCAGGCTGCAGCCTGATTGACAAGCAATGGTCGTGGATAGGAAAACTACTATTTCTTCTTGACGTGTTTCATTAACCGTCTCTTTTTGGCTAACTGCCGAGTCGTTAGTTGGTTCTTTTTTCCCGCAAACGGATTTTCTCCCGAACGAAACTCAATCTTAATCGGTGTGCCTTGCAGGTCGAGGGCCTTGCGAAACACTTTTTCCAAGTATCGAGCATAGTGACTGGGCACGTCCGCTGTCTGATTACCATGTATGACTATCAACGGAGGATTCTGCCCACCAGCATGGGCATATCGGAGTTTGATACGGCGCCCTCTCACCAGGGGCGGTTGATGCTCAGTCACAGCATCCTGCAGAATCCGGGTCAGGCGGTTAGTTCCCAACTTGTCAGTTGCCGAAGCGTACGCCTTCTCGATGGATTTGTAGAGATGCCCAACACCCGTCCCATGAAAAGCTGATATAAAATGAATATCCGCAAATTCGACAAACCTCAGGCGGCGTTGCAGTTCTGTTTTGATTCTGGCCTTGGCACCAGCCTCCAAACCATCCCATTTATTTACCGCCACCACTAAGGCCCTGCCTGACTCGATCGCAGTGCCCATAAGATGCATGTCCTGATCAACAAGACCCTCATGGGCATCAATCAGCAACACCACCACATTGGCATCTTCAATCGCTTGCAGGGTCTTTACGATGGAGAATTTCTCCACCGTCTGGGAAACATTTTTACGGCGTCGAATACCCGCAGTGTCTATCAGCGTATAGGATTTCCCATCCCGCTCGTAGTCAATATAAATGCTGTCGCGGGTGGTGCCGGGCAGATCAAAGACAATGACGCGATCTTCGCCGAGCAAGCGGTTTACCAGGGTGGACTTACCCACATTGGGACGACCGACAACGGCAATCTTGATACGCCGTTCTATATCGGCCTGGATCGGCTCCTCTAACTCGGGAAAGGGCTCCAGCACCGTTTCCATGAGATGCCTGACACCACGCCCATGGGTAGCTGTGGTTGGAAACACGTCCGAAAAACCCAGTTCGTAAAATTCAGCGATGGCTACGTCGGCATTCACCCCGTCAATCTTGTTCGCTACCAGATAGACCAAGCGGCCTTTTTCACGAAGATACGTGGCTAAACGCCGGTCAACGGGAGTCAGACCATCACGGCTATCCACGATAAGCAACACCGCGTCTGCTTCATCAACAGCCAGCATCGACTGTGCTGCCATCGCCGTGTCAATACCCTCTTCTTCTCCTGTTATGCCGCCGGTATCAACCAACATATATCTGCGGCCAAACATTTCCCCTTCACCGTATTTACGGTCTCGGGTTAATCCCGGGTAGTTGGCAACAAGGGCATCGCGGGTTTTCGTCAGGCGGTTAAAAAGCGTGGATTTTCCTACATTGGGCCGTCCAACCAGAGCAATTACCGGAATCATTTATTTATACCCATTGATGGTTTCTTAGCTCGGTGAATGGCTATTGGCAACATCAGCATACAACTGGCTGGCAAGGACTGCCTGCACAGAGAGATCGAACTATCAAACAGATCGGCTGCTCAATGGCGGTTTCAGTCAAACTGGTAAGCGGTCAACCCGCCACCGTTATCTTGCACATAAAGTGTTTGCCCGTCAGCAATCATGGGAGCAGTAACCCCATCACCATCGACTTTGACCCGGGCAACAAATCGGCCATCAGTTTGTGATAGCAGATGCAGGTAACCCTCTGAATCTGCCACTGCCAGATTAGCTTCAATGGTAACCGGGCTGTTCAACTTGCGTAATCTCAGCTGGTCATTACTCCAGAGTGTCTGTCCGCTGTTCCCTCTGATTGCACGCACTTCATCATCTTTCTGCACTGAATACACCTGCCCAAGTCCGTAGGCCAGGTCATGAACTGAAGAAGAATCCTGGTACCAGATACCACGTCCTGTGGCCTTTGCAATAGCACCAATTCGTCCCTGATAAGAAGAGGCATAGATCACCTCATCCACCAGCACAGCACGGCCATCAATGTCAATTAGACGCTCAAGCTCGGTTCGTCCCTGAGGAATGGCCAGTCGATTCTCCCAAAGGAGGGAACCGGAGTCAGCTGTCAGGGCCACGATTTTACCATTTGCGAAGCCAGCGATCAGCATACCGTCTGACAGAATCGGGGGACTGGTGCCCCGCAGGGTTAAAATAGGGGAGTCAATTTCATACTGCCATCGTCTTTCACCATTAGAGGCGTGTAAACCCACCAGCTTTCCATCATGGCTTTGCACGACGACGACAGCGTTATTCACTGCCGGAGCGGCCAAAACTTCACTCGTAACCCGGACACTCCATTGTTGCTCGCCGGTTTCAGCTGCCAACGCAATTACATCACCATCTGTACCGGCCACTACCAGCAGATTACCACCGAAGCCAACTCCCCCGGCCAGTGGTAAATCGAGGCTTTTTTTCCAAATCTGCTTACCGGTGCCCGCATCAACTGCAACAACATTACCACCACTATCTGCAGCATAGATAACGCCAGCTGCCAATACCGGACGGATCCCGCCGTTGATAGACGCATACTCACCCAAGATGTTGGTCGACCACAGTTGAGTTATGTTTACTTCCTGTTCAAAAGCAACAAGTGCCGCCGGGCCGGTTTTTTCTGACGTATTACCGCCACTGCCAAGATTTTTTAAGGGGCCACAACCTGAAACCAGTAATGAGGCAAGAACAAGGCATAACAGGTTTCTCATTTATTGTTCTCCGAGGAAGCACCCATCGAATCAGCCCCGTCTTCTGAAGCCGGAGCCACATGCCTCAACTTGAGTTCGATAATGGAGCGGCTTTGGTCGTCATTTTGTGCAACAGACTGCAAAGCCTGCAGGTAAGCGTTGTGAGCCGAATCCCGATCATCTTTCATCAAATAAAAATCACCCCGCGCTTCGGCATAGGCACTGGCCATTGTTTTTGCATCCTTGATATTCAGCATTTCTATGGCAGGATCTATATTTCCCCGGACAGCTTCAATACGCGCCAATCTCAACCCTATCACCAGTGACAGCCCCTCATCAGCTCCTTTATCTGCCCACTGTAGCTGCTCAGCAGCTGTTTCAAACTCACCATCCTCGACAGCCAGCCTGGCCAATAACATAGCGGCATAACGGGCATATTGTGTTCCTGAATAATCTTTTTTCAGCTGAACAGCCAGATCGCTGATTTCATCTTTTTGGCTATCATTGAGGCGCTTACCAGGATCAACCAGCGCCGTGTCCATCATTTGCTGATAGATAGTGGAGGCAGTCTGCGCCGTTTTCTCACTATAGCCTTTCCAGAATTCCCACCCGAAATAACCACCAGCAGCCAATACGACAACGACAATCGTGGAGAGACCATTTTCTTTAAACCAGCGTTTAAAACTTTCAAGCTGTTCCTCATCACTGAGATGTTCCGCCACAACTAGCTCCCGTTAACCAAAAAAATACGCTTTAAAAACGCCACTGCACTATCAATGGCAATGCTTTCCTGCGGTCTATCTTCGCGCAGAAATTTAACCGTAACGCAATCGTTGACCACTTCATCCTCACCGAGGATCAGGGCCACAAGAGCACTACTCTTGTCAGCTCTCTTCATTTGTGCCTTGAAACCACCGCCGCCACAGTGGTTAAGTAGGCGCAATTGTGGACACTGACTCCGCAGCTCCTCACCCAATTGAATGGCTTGACCCTGCACGTCACCCACTGCTACCAGATAGACGTCCAGTTGCCGGGCGATACTATCCGGCACCACACCAGCCGCGTCAAGCAACAATACCAACCGCTCCAGCCCCATGGCAAAACCAACGGCAGGGGTGTGCTTGCCTCCCAATTGTTCAACCAGACCATCATAGCGGCCACCGGCACAGACGGCTCCCTGGGCCCCCAGCGCATCGGTAACCCACTCAAAGACCGTCTTGCCGTAATAATCGAGCCCTCTGACAAGGCGACTATTTATCTGATAGGGCACGCCGGCCTGATTGAGCAATACCTGCAATTGCTGAAAATGGAGCAATGATTCGTCATCCAGGAAATCATCCAGAACGGGCGCGCCATCCAGGACTGTTTGAACTGCCGGGTTTTTGCTGTCAAGGATACGCATCGGGTTGCTATGCAGCCGCCGCTGACTGTCTTCATCCAGGCTGTCCTTGTGCCGCGTCAAGTACTCGACCAGCGCATCTCGATAGCGCGCCCTTGATGCAGTTGTGCCGAGAGAGTTGATCTGCAGTGCAACCTGCTGGTCAATACCGAGCTGCTGCCAAAGCCGCCATGTCATCGCCAGCAACTCGGCATCAATATCGGGGCCATCGAGGCCAAATACTTCAACACCTATCTGGTGAAATTGTCGCAGACGACCCTTTTGCGGGCGCTCATAACGGAACATCGGTCCCTGATACCAAAGCCGTTGAGTCTGATTATAAAGTAGGCCATGCTGTTCACAGGCACGAACACAACCTGCTGTACCTTCAGGACGCAGGGTAAGACTCTCACCATTGCGATCATTAAAGGTATACATTTCCTTTTCGACAATGTCAGTCACCTCACCTATGGAACGCTTGAACAGATCAGTCGATTCAATGACCGGAAAACGAATTTCCCGGTAACCATATCGTGCCAGTAAATCCGCAACGGAGCGCTCGAGGTATTGCCAGACAGGTGACTCTTCGGGGAGCAGATCATTCATACCCCGAATGGATTGCATTTTTTTCATCAGGATTTCGCTATGAGATTTTCTTGTTGTGCCGCTTTGAGGGCAGCCTTGTTGCGAATTAAGTTTTCGAGCTCATCCACTAAATTGTTCTGGGAAAGCTTCTGGCTTGGCTTGCCATCGATATAAACCAGGTTATTGGGCGTACCTCCAGTCAGACCCAGGTCAACTTCTTTTGCTTCTCCCGGGCCATTCACGATACAGCCGATAACAGCCACATCTATCGGAGTCGTAATATCTTCAAGGCGCAACTCCAACTCATTCATGGTTTTAATGACGTCAAAATTTTGTCGGGAACAGCTGGGGCAAGCTATAAAGTTAACCCCTTTGCTACGCAATCTGAGACTCTTCAGCATGTCCCAGCCGACCTTAACTTCCTCCACGGGATCGGCGGCAAGCGATACGCGGATGGTATCACCGATACCATCCATCAAAAGCAAACCGAGGCCAATAGAGGATTTGACCGTGCCACCACGCAAGCCGCCCGCTTCAGTGATCCCCAAATGTAAGGGGTTATCAATCATAGTGGCAATTTTTCGATACGCAGCCACCGCCATGAAAATATCTGAGGCTTTCAGGCTCAGCTTGAAGTTATGAAAATTGAGCCTGTCGAGAATCTCCACGTGTCTCATCGCAGACTCAACCAGTGCGTCCGGCGTCGGCTCACCGTATTTTTTTTGTAGATCTTTTTCCAGCGAGCCAGCATTGACACCAATCCGGATCGGAATATTCAGGTCCCGCGCTTTATCGACCACAGCCTGAACACGCTTTTCACGTCCTATGTTGCCCGGATTTATGCGTAGGCAGTCCACTCCGAGATCTGCCACTCTGAGGGCAATACGATAATCGAAGTGAATATCGGCCACCAAAGGCACCTCAACCTGTTTGCGGATAGCGCCAAACGCCTCTGCTGCCTCCATAGAGGGCACGGATACCCTGACAATGTCAGCACCTGCGGCGATCAATCGGTTGATCTGTGAGACCGTGGCCGAAACGTCGGTAGTTTCTGTATTGGTCATGCTTTGAATGGTTATAGGCGCATCGCCACCCACTGGCACGTTGCCCACCATAATCTGACGTGATTTTCTTCTTACAATGGGTGACTGGGATTGCATAACCTTTCAATTTTCCTGATCAGAGTCAAGACCGACATTAACAAAAGCCGTGTTGTCTGCAGCAATATTGGATACTGGCACCACTTTCCCGCCGTAATGAATTTCCACGCCCTGCGCATAACCCAAGTTCACTTTAAAAGGTGCATCACCGGTTACCTCTAGCCGTGTTCCCGGTGGCTGGAGGTCAGCAAGCAAAAGATCACCAGAGGCATCGAACACCTCTACCCAGCTCTGTTGTGTGACGTTGAGCGTCATCGTCTGTGGGCTATCCTGTTTACCTAACGCAGCGGCTAACTCGTTGGCCTCCTGATCAATCATTGAGGCCATTGCCGGTTTCATGCTGAGGACAGTGGGTTTTGCTGAACCAAGCAACGGTTTGTCACTGTCAAAAAAGGGTAATTTGACTTTATCTGCCACCTGAATGACCAGCAGTAATACAATCACAACCAAAATGGTCACCACCGTCATGGGAAGGACATTTGTTAAAAAACGGCCGATTCTGTTTGGTGCAGGCGGGAATTTTATGGCGGGTTCCCGCTGATGTATACCCAGCTCACTCATCGACTGCTCAAGCCATGCAAGCATATCCTGATCGGGTAGTCCCAGCAGGGCACAGTAGGTTTTGACATAACCTTTAACGAAAAGTGGCGATGGCAAGCGGTCAAAATCATCATTTTCCAGTGCATTCAGGGTCGCCCTCGTTATACCCATTCCTGCGATGATATCCTCAACACTTAGCCCGCGCTCCGTTCTGGTCCGGCGCAGGACTTCCCCGAGTGAGGATTTTTCCGACACAGGTTGCTGTAATGGTTCTTCGCTAAGGTTTTTGCTCATTATTCAACCAGTTTTTGTATTCCTGATTCTCCCGCGACTCAGGATAAAGGTTTCTCAACGCCAGTCCCTGACTAGCCTCTGCATCACTATTACCCAGTTTATCCGCAAGCCTGACTCCCAGCCAAAGACCCCGGGGAGTAGGGCTGTTTCTGGTACTGTTGTATTGATTTAACCGTTGCTGCGCCAGCGGATAGTCACCCCGCCTGAAAGCCAGATCAGCCAACTCGATATGCGCCAGAGACATTCGTGAATCCAGATCCAGCGCTTTCTCAAAAGCAGCTTCAGCCTCTGACAGCTTGTTGAGCTGTAGCGCCGTCACACCCACCTTGAGAAAAAGTTCAGCTCGCCTGGGGTAACCGAGGTCCTCGGAGCCTTTCAGAAACTGATCATAGGCATCTTCGAAGCGATCCATGTTCAACAGGAACATACCGTAGTTATTGCGCCCCCGGGTAAATGTTGGGTCGTAACTCAGCGCTTTCCGAAAATGGCTCTCTGCTTCTTCAAATTCTTTTTCCTGTTGATACAACAATGCCCAGGCATCGTGTACAGCAGGAGAACTACTGTCTACTTCCATCGCTTTATTGAGGTGAAAGCGGGTGCGCTCATGATCCCCCCTTGTCAAATACCCCATCGCGAGATCAAGACGATTTTCCAATACCCTCTGCTTATCGACACCGGTACCAGTTTTTGTCGTCGAACAACCAACGGAGAGCAACACGGCCAGCAGCCCGACAATAAAAAATACTGAGGACAATTTCCGCTTCATACGCATGACCTCTGTGGCCCACTAAACCTTATAATCAACCTATAAACCTCACGGGCACTAGTTGCTGTTCTTGTTGATAGCGTTGACTACGACGGGTCCTGTCGTTGACCGTACCGGCAAGCTGGCCACAGGCTGCTGCAATATCGTCTCCACGAGTCGTTCGGACAGTTACGGTATATCCCTCCTGATGAAGGATATCCCTGAAACGGTTCAGCGCGGTGTTGGTCACTCGCCTGTAGGATGAACCGGTAAACGGGTTAAACGGAATCAGGTTGATTTTGCAGGGGATGTCTTTCAGCAATATGGCCAACTCCCGCGCATGCTCATCGCGATCATTTATCCGGTCCATCATCGTATATTCAATAGTAATCTTGCGGCGCACGTCAGGCATCTTGTCAAGGTAACGACGGGCGGAGTCAAGCAACATGGCAATCGGGTATTTTTTATTGATCGGTACTAACTGGTCGCGCAACGCATCGTTGGGTGCGTGAAGAGAAATAGCCAGCGAGACATCCGAAACATCGCCGAGCCGATCCAGTGCCGGAACAACACCGGATGTGCTCAAGGTCACCCGGCGCTTTGACAGTCCATAGGCATTGTCATGAAGCATCAGACCCATGGCGTCGACAACGTTCTCAAAGTTGAGTAGCGGCTCGCCCATACCCATCATGACGACATTACTCACCACCCGGTCTTTTCCGGCACCCAGGGAATCAAAAGATTTGGCAGCTATCCAGACCTGTCCAATAATTTCTGCGGCCGTCAGATCTCGGTTAAATCCCTGTTTCCCGGTTGCACAAAAGCTGCAGTCCAGTGAACAGCCCACCTGAGATGAGACACAGAGCGTACCTCGATCCTTTTCCGGGATGAACACTGTTTCAATGCAGCTGCCACCAGCGACGCGAATCAGCCATTTTCGAGTGCCGTCTGTGGAATCCTGTTGGGAAACCACCTCCGGAGCGCGAATCTCGGCAACCTGCTTGAGTCTCTCGCGCAGGGGCTTAGACAGATTCGTCATCTGATCAAAGTCATCCACACCCAGCTGGTGTATCCACTTCAATATTTGCGAAGCACGGAAGGGTTTTTCTGCCAGCGTATTAACAAAAAAGTCTGACAATTTTTCAGCAGAAAGCCCCAGTAGGTTGGTTTTCAACCCCTGGGGCTCAACGGCGGTATTGACGTCAGCAAGAATTAGGCTCATGACTTATTCTGCGCGCCGATACCGGAAATAACAGAAACTAGCGTGGGCAAATTTCACCATCATCAAAGAAATAGGAGATTTCACGGGCAGCTGAAGCCGGCGAATCTGAACCGTGCACGGCATTGGCATCAATCGATTCGGCAAAGTCGGCACGGATAGTGCCCGCCGCAGCTTCTTTTGGATTCGTTGCGCCCATAAGGTCGCGGTTAGTAACCACGGCATTTTCGCCCTCAAGCACCTGAATCATGACAGGGCCGGATGTCATAAAGCCCACCAAATCGGCATAAAACGGGCGCTCTTTGTGCTCTGCATAAAAGCCACCGGCTTTTTCTTCGGAAAGGTGCATCATTTTTGCTGCAACGACTTTCAGGCCGGCCTTTTCAAACCGTGAATAGATCTGACCAATAACATTTTTGCTCACGGCATCTGGCTTGATGATGGAAAGGGTGCGTTCTATAGCCATTTAGGGTCTCCAAAAGATGGCGGCAGGTAAAGAAGCAAAAGAAAGTCGCAAAATACGACCGTACACGTCTGCTTAAAAAGGCGCCATTTTACGCTTTGGTACAAAGGGTTACAAGAAAGAGCAAAAGTAAATTCCGATTCTTCTGGAAAGTCAGGCAGCCAGCAGTTTGGTAAAACGATCACAGGAAATAGGCATACTGAAGTGGGCACCCTGATAGGAATGGCAACCCAGCTCCCGAAGTATCTCAAGGGCTTCCGGTGTCTCGACCCCCTCCGCGGTAACTTTCAAACCATACTGCTTTGACACAGCCATGATAGCTTCCACAATACCCCGGCTCTCGGGGTCGCGATGAATATTTCGGATAAACTCACGATCAATCTTCAGCTGGTCAAACGGCAGACGCTTCAGGTAAATCATGGAAGAGTAGCCAATACCGAAATCATCAATTGAAAACATGGAACCCAGCGATTTGATTGCCTCCATCTTGCGAATGGCCTCATCCACATCTTCAATGACCAGATTTTCAGTCACTTCGAAATTGAGGAAGCTTGGGTCTATGTTGTAACTGCTCATGCTGTGCTGGACGATATCCAGCAATTGGGGATCGCGAAACTGGCGTGGGCTGATATTGATGCCGAGCCGCATGTGGTCTTGCCAGATACCCTGATCAATAAAATTCCGGATGTACTCACAAGAGGTGCGAATAACCCACCGGCCTACGTCTACGATCAGACCGGAAGATTCCAGTACCGGAATAAACTCCGAAGGCATGTTGGTTATTTTATCCGAATTCATCCAGCGCAATAGCGCCTCACCACCCAGTAACTGTCCTGTCTCAACAGAAATTTGCGGCTGGATATAGAGCACAAACTCGTGGTTATCCATTGCCTTGCGCAATCGGGTATTCATGCCAATCTGCCGCTGCGCTTTCTCCGAGATGCAGGGATCGAAAAAAGCGATGCTGTTGCGGCCCTTGCGCTTCGCCTCGTACATGGCTGTATCGGCAAACTGGAGTACGCGCTCGGCACTGATGCCGCTGTCCGAAATAAGCGCGATACCGACACTGGCGGTCAGTATGACTTCATGGCCATCGAGAAACAGAGGACTTGCAACCATTTCGCCCAGCTTTTCGGCCAACGACTGCGCACTCCAGGCGGCTTTTGACAAGTCATCAGAGAGATGGGGAATAAAAAGCACGAACTCGTCGCCACTCATACGAGCGAGCACGTTACCCCCAGTAACAAGGCGAGATAACGTCTGACCAATCTTCTTGATCACCTGATCTCCCACAGCATTGCCCCAGGAATCATTAATATCCTTGAAGTGATCAAGGTCGACAATCATCAGGGCACCACATATCGGTTGATTGTCATGGAGGGCCAGATACCGGCTGATGGACTGAATCAGCAATTGTCGATTGGGCAAACCCGTAAGACTGTCATAATAGTGATCCTTGGCAGACCCCTCCCAGGGCTTGACGCCTGGATTACTGACATCTTCATCATCGACGACAACATCGGCACCGTCATAAATATCGCTGGCGGGCAATATCACATCAGGGGAGCTAACTTCGACATTTTCGAGTGATTCAGCACCGGCGACGAATCCCGGCTCACTGACAGAAGGTGAAGCAACATCGCAGGCCAATTCCTGAGTGTGCAGCATAACCACCAGTTCTCTATTGTCGTCACCCACATAAACAATACTGACAGCCACAGTTTCGGTACGACCGGGACATGACCAGTCCAGCTTTTCAGTACGGTTCCGCAAGGCTTTTTTCAGTTGCAACTTGAGATCGACAAGCGCGGTGGATTCGTCACCGGTAATGCTGTCCACTGAAGCGCCCACCAGCTGCTTGAGGTCGCAGCCCAACAGGGCAAGTGCATGTTTGTTGGCATCGATACAGACGCCGTAAGCAAAGAAAAGGGTGCCGTAGGGAACTGATTCAACCAGTACTTTATAAAGCTCTTCTTTTGAGCTCATTAACACCCCTTGGTAGCATATTGAAGCTGTGGTTCATTCTAATCGAGTTCTTCAATCCATGCCATCTGGATGGCTTCAAGGATTTTTTCACCACAATGGGCCGGATCATCATCAAGGCAACGGTACTACCTGTCATGCATCAGGGCTTTGCCATCCTGTGCCAAGGCAGCATTGAGGTCGTCAAAGAGGCCATCGCTGAATCACATCCGCAGGTCTTGAATTTGACATCTTCGATGATGCCGAGATCATTCACCTGGATCTGCAAGCACATCACCACCAGCCGGGGCACCGACCATGCCGGCCCCGACATTACTGACTTTGTCGTCTAATTAGCCAACGTTGCGGGGATTTTCGTAATGGTCCAGAACTTTTTCGCTGTATGCCAGGATTCAACTTCTCAACGTTAATGTGCGGCCCATTCGACCTGACTGAGATCGACACCGTCTTTAAACATATCCCAACGCGGGGATAACTCACGCAATTTGGTAACCGCCTCACGCACCTTGGCAATCGCATAATCAATTTCTTCAGCGGTCGTAAAGCG
>DDNV01000103.1:5780-22510 GCA_002341315.1 Cellvibrionales bacterium UBA2511 | reverse complement strand
GTCGTAAAGCGACCAATGGAAAAGCGAATAGAGCTATGCGCCAGTTCATCGTCAAGCCCCAGCGCGCGCAATACATAGGAGGGCTCCAGGCTCGCTGAAGTACAGGCAGACCCGGAAGAAACGGCCAGGTCTTTTAACGCCATGATCAACGACTCCCCTTCGACAAAGGCAAAACTAACATTTAAGTTACCAGCAATGCGATGCTGCATGGAACCATTAAGATACACCTCGTCCAGGTCACGAATGCCATCCCAAAAACGATTGCGCAGCGCTAGTACCCGTTTGTTTTCCTCGGCCATTTCTTCCCTGGCTATCCGAAAAGCTTCGCCCATACCGACAATCTGATGGGTAGGCAGCGTACCAGAACGCATGCCCCGCTCATGACCACCGCCGTGAGTTTGCGCCTCAATGCGCACTCGCGGTTTCCGCCGGATATAAAGGGCACCGATTCCCTTTGGACCGTAAGTTTTATGGGCGGAAAACGCCATCAAATCCACTTTCATTGCCTGCAGATCAATCGGCTGCTTGCCGGTACTCTGGGCTGCATCCACATGAAAAAACACTCTCCGGTCACGACAGATCTCACCGATAGCAACAATATCGTTAATCGTGCCAATCTCATTATTGACATGCATTAGCGAAACCAGCGTTGTATCTTCACGAATGGCATCGGCGACGACCTGAGGCTGAATAATACCGTCAGGATCAGGATCGAGATAAGTCACCTCGAAGCCCTCACGCTCCAACTGTCGACAAGTGTCCAAAACAGCCTTGTGTTCGATTTTTGAAGTAATAATATGCTTGCCCTTTTTCTGGTTGAAGTGGGCACAACCCTTAATCGCCAGGTTATCCGCCTCAGTGGCACCAGATGTCCAGATGATTTCCCGTGGATCAGCATTAACAAGCTCTGCCACTTGAGTTCTGGCCTCTTCAACCGCCGCCTCTGCCTGCCAGCCAAAAGAGTGCGAGCGCGAGGCCGGATTGCCAAAGATACCGTCATTGGTAAGGCACCCAGACATCTTGGCAGCCACCCGTGGGTCAACCGGTGTGGTAGCAGAATAATCAAGATATATAGGCAATTTCATGCAAAGACTCCTAGACTTTTGCGCAGCCTGAATTGGCATCGGCCTGATCGTTCTGGCGCAACATGACAACTTGCACTTCCTGCTGATGCACCAGGCTATCCAGAGAAATGCCGCTGAGGAAACGATGAATTTGACGGCTCAAATCGTCCCAGAGGTGATGGGTCAAACATATATCACCGTTGTGGCAATTACCCTTGCCACTACAACTGGTCGCATCAATCGACTCATTCACAGCATCAATAATTTCGGCAACACTGATGGCATCACTGCTTCGGGCCAGACAATAACCACCACCGGGGCCACGAACACTATTCACCAGGTTGTTCTGACGCAATTTGGCAAACAATTGCTCCAAATAGGAAAGCGAAATCTCCTGCCGATGGGAAATGTCCGCCAGACTAATTGGCCCACATTCGTTATTTAACGCCAAATCCAGCATGGCAGTGACCGCGTATCGACCACGAGTTGTCAGCCGCATAATGTTTTTCCCGCAATGACGAATTAAAAATCCAAGTGCGGCTATTATGTAAAAACCAAGTATTTTAATCAACTAAATAACATACCTATTTAGTTGGTTATTTCATCGCGGGCTGAATCATTATGAATCGGTTTTTTTCTGCAAGACTCTCTGCATGCGATGTACTGCATTCTGAATGGAGGTGAGTACACCCCGGAGAATCGACAATTCCATTTCATCCAGTCGGATTCGGCCATACAGGCGTCGCAAGCGGGTCATGGTTTGGCGGGGGTTTGCACGGTCATGGAAGCCGAGATCAACCAAAGCCTGCTCCAAATGCTGAAAATATAATTCGAGATCCTCTGCCCTGGCGGGGGGCATATCCCAATCGGGCAATAGGGGCGATTCACTCTGGGCTGCGGACAATGACGCCATACGTACTTCGTAGCACAGCACCTGAACAGCCGCAGCCAGATTCAACGAACTGTATTCCGGGTTGGAGGGAATGTGCACATGATAGTTACACTTTTGCAGCTCCTCATTGGTGAGCCCTCGGTCCTCTCTACCAAAAACGATGGCCACATCATGATGTGCCGCCTCCCGCCAGACGCGTTCACCGCACTCACGGGGGTTCAGTAACGGCCAGGGAATACGACGCTCACGGGCACTAGTGCCCACCACCAGACCGCAACCGGCAATTGCCTCGTCGAGACTATCGACGACAATCGCATTATCCAGCACATCGACGGCATTGGCTGCTCGCCATACTGCCCGATCGGCGGGAAAGTCCTTGGGCGCGACCAGATACAACCGCGACAGCCCCATATTTTTAATGGAGCGGGCAGCCCCGCCGATATTTCCGGGATGAGTGCTATTAACCAGCACAACACGCACGCTATCAAAATGGCTCATAGGGGTTCCAGCAGACGAGATCGAAAAACTAACTTTCCGAGTTGTTCATTAATAATGCATTACCCGACAACTGTTTGCCGGAGGCGCGAATTCTAGCAGAATTGGAGAGATGAATTCACCGCTTTTACCCTCCCCGCCTCTATCCCTCTCTGTTACAATGCCGCGCTTTACCCAGACTGGAATCTTTTACGATGGAACCTATGGTCAATATCGCCCTCCGCGCTGCACGTAAGGCCGGTGAAATGATCGCCCGTGCCACGGAACGCGTGGATTTGATCAGGATTGACGAGAAGGGTCGCAACGATTTCGTCACTGAGATCGACCATGCTGCAGAGAAGGAAATCATCTACCACCTTCGCAAAGCATTCCCGGATCACACCATCCTTGGAGAAGAGTCAGGACTGCTTGAAGGCAACGACAATGACTACCAGTGGATTATTGACCCACTGGATGGCACCACCAATTTCATTCACGGCATTCCACATTTTGCGGTATCCATTGGCTGCCGACACAAAGGTCGCCTTGAACATGGTGTGGTTTTCGATCCAATGCGCCTTGAGGAGTTTACTGCCAGTCGTGGCCATGGTGCATTTCTGAACGGCAAACGTCTGCGGGTATCGGGTCGGGTTGGACTGGCCGGCGCAGTGGTTGCCACCGGTATACCCTTCAACCAGCCATCAATAGCGTTTATGGAACCCTATCTGGCCTGCTTGTCCGATCTGGCCAAAGAGTCGTCGGGTATCAGGCGCCTCGGGGTTGCGTCGCTCGACCTGGCCTATCTGGCTGCTGGCCGTTTCGATGCTTTCTGGGAGATGAACCTGAAGCCTTGGGATATTGCGGCCGGGGTACTGTTGGTGAAAGAAGCGGGCGGACTGGTCAGCGATTTCAGGGGCGACAACGGCTTCATGGAGAGCGGGAATATTGTCTGTGCATCACCGAAACTGTTTAAGCCAACCCTGCAATTGGTACAGAAACATCTTGGATTTCTGGAGAAAACAACAACCGCCTGACACCAGACTGTAATCAGGACACAGGCGGTGAGGCACACCGGACAACGTCACTTTTCCTCGAACAACATGGCACTATCGACACCCTGTTTTTTGAGGATTTCACGCAACCTGCGCAAAGCCTCGACCTGAATCTGACGAACCCTTTCACGGGTTAACCCTACCTCAATACCCACTTCTTCAAGCGTTGCAGAATCGTAACCGAAAAGGCCAAAGCGACGTGCAATCACTTCCTGCTGCTTGTCGGTAAGCTGAGACAGCCACAGGGTCAGGGCATGGTGTATGTCGTCATCTTCAGCTAACTCTTCGGGATCATTGGGATGTTCATCTTTCAGTGTATCGATCAACATCCTGCCGTCGTCACCGCCCATCGGAACGTCTGTAGAGCTGGTCTTTTCATTAAGCCTGAGTATGCGCGATACCACATCGACACCTTTATCCAGTGAGCGGGCGACCTCCTCCGCTGTTGGATCATGATCCAGTTCCTGCGCAAGTTTACGTGAGGCCTTGAGGTACACATTGAGCTCTTTTACCACATGTATGGGCAAACGAATCGTACGGGTCTGATTCATCAACCCGCGCTCAATGGCCTGACGAATCCACCATGTGGCATAGGTAGAGAAACGAAAACCCAGCTCGGGATCGAATTTTTCAACAGCCCGCATGAGCCCGAGATTGCCCTCTTCGATCAAATCCAGTAATGATAAGCCCCGGTTGATGTAACGGCGGGCAATCTTCACTACCAGGCGCAGATTGCTTTCAATCATTTTTTTTCGGGCAGCGTCGTCACCATTCCTGAGTGCCCGAGAATAAAAAACCTCCTCCTCAGCCGAGAGAAGGGGCGCATAGCCAATTTCTTTTAGATACAGACTCGCCGCATCCAACACTTCTTTGTTCTGACTGTGAACAGGAATCGCTTCAGCCTCAATCGCTTCTTGATCGACTTCTTCAGGGTCGAGAAAATCATCATCGTCCGACACAATCAGGCGTCCTTATTCAACAAAAATTCTTAACACGCAACAAGCACAACAACCTACGTTTCCGCCTAGATTAATTCAAGTAGAAACAACACAACTAGATTAACGCGTTGTCTCTCATTAGGCCACGCCATCTTATCCCGAAACAATGCCCCCAATAAATATTCAGCATACATCAGTGCTGGTTACAGCATCACTTCCGTGGAAGAAAGTTCAGTGGATTGACCGGTTTACCTTTTTGGCGAATTTCAAAATAAAGTCTTTTACTATTCGCGGGATCCCCCCCCACTTCTGCAATTTTTTCACCCCCTTTAACCATTTGCCCTTCTTTAACAAAAATTTGCCGGGAATGTGCATAAGCACTGAGAAATTCCTCACTGTGCTTGACGATAATGAGCTCCCCATAACCACGCAGACCACTGCCTGAATAAACGACCACTCCAGGTGCCGCAGCCACTACTGCCGTGCCGGAATGACTCTCTATATCTATCCCCTTGAACAACTCTGTACTATTGAAGTATCGGACCACACGCCCTTGTGTAGGCCACTGCCAGTGCCAGACTGAAGGTAACGATTCAGGGAGCTTAGGGGCGGGCTTGGTCACTTTAACCGGCGACGGAGAAGCCTTTCTTTCTGTCGAGGCAGGAACAGCCGCTTTTTTTGGCTGTTTTTTTACCGGAGGGGCAGCACTGACAACCGGCGGGAGGCGATTGGTGTCCAACGTTAGCCGCTGACCACGGTAAATGGTATAGGGTGGTGACAGCCCATTGGCGCGAGCAAGTTTTTCCAGATCTTTTTCATATCGCCAGGCAATAGCAAAAAGCGTCTCGTCACTGGACACCACATGAAAGTTGATTTTCTGGCTGGGTGGTGGCGGACGCTGGTCCACTGGTGCCGGCGGTGGGGCATGGCAGGACGATACCAGGAAAAATCCAACACAGAGGAGAAAAAAACGCAGTCTGATTCCTCGGCAAGACGGATAGATCGAACGCTCACTTCCCCCTCTAATGTCACACCTCTCGATTCAGAGTTTTTTGCGCTGCTGGCCACCAAGATATTCCAGGCCCAGAACCAAAAGCAAGCCCGCGACCATACAGAGTGTTGCCATCAATGTCTTGGGGTCCAAACCTGTCACACGGGCAAATTCTGCCGGCAGCAGCAATCGGGACGATAATATGGTTTCACGACCACGGCTATCAATAAGCACTTCCAGTGTCTCCCGCCAGGGCCAGACGATATACAGCGAGCCAAGAAGAAATCCGGTCAACAGGGCAATGGTGCACGAATGATAATCGCGCAAAAGCCAAGACAGGAAGCGAGAAAAAGCCATCAGACCTGTCACGCACCCCAGCATGAAAATCAATATAATCTGCCATTGAAAACCGCTGATCGCGTCAATCATGATGGGATACATACCCAGCAACAGCAGGATAAAACTACCGGAAACACCCGGCAGGATCATCGCACAAATGGCAATGGTTCCCGCCATAAAAACCATCAGCCAGTCGGTAGACCCCTGGATCGGGGGCGTCAGAGAAATACCAAGGGCCATCAAGGTTCCCACCCATAAAAAAGTCCACTCCGGCCATCGCAGACGGGGCAACTGACGAAATATATAAACAATGGACGCGACAATCAGACCAAAGAAAAAGGACCAGACCAGGATTGGCTGACTCGCCAGAAGATGGCTAACCAGTGAGGCAAAAGATGCAATACTCAGTAAAATGCCACTGAACAGTGCCAGCAGGAAATTGCCATTAATGGCTCGCCAAAATGCGGCGGGGCCTTCATTTTTCAGCAACTTCAGTGAGTGGAGATTAATCGAGCGGATTGAGTTCAGCAAGTCTTCATAAATACCGCTAATGAAGGCAATCGTTCCGCCGGAAACCCCGGGCACGACATCTGCGGCTCCCATCGCCATACCTTTCAGGAAAAGCAACAGCCAGCGTTTAAATAAAACCATCAAAAAACCCGGAAACGTTAACGGCTGAGGCCACTGAGCAAGGGCACAAACCGCACCTGCTCAACTACTCGCTCTTCAAAATTTCTGCTATCCCCTTGCCGGGTTATAACCCGTAATTCCTGAACCTCTCCAGAGCCAACGGGAATAACAAGAACACCATCGGGGGCTAATTGATGTAACAGTTCATCGGGCACCTCGTTCGGGGCCGCCGCACTGAGAATGCCATCGTAAGGTGCATTTTCGGGCCAGCCAAAACCACCGTCACTGTGAGATAATCGCACATTTCTAAGCCCAAGCAGGCGCAACCGAGCCCGCGCTTTATCAATCAGCGGTTTAATTCGCTCAACGCCGTAAACCTGGTCGACCAGCTGGGCAAGAATCGCTGTCTGGTAACCGGAGCCAGTGCCGATCTCAAGCACCTTGCGACGCGGCCCCAAAGATAAGAGCAATTCCGTCATCAGCGCAACGATGTAGGGCTGGGAAAGGGTTTGCCCATAACCTATCGGGAGCGCCGTATCTTCATAGGCGCGATGAGACAGGGCTTCGTCGAGAAATAAATGACGGGGGGTTACACGCATCACATCCAGGACTTTCTGATTGGATATGCCCTGCTCCTTGAGTCGCTGGATAAGGCGTTCGCGAGTCCGCTGAGAGGTCATACCAATGCCACCTAACTCAATCGAATTCACCCTTCCACCCCTGATAAAAATAAAATCGAACTATACCACAGCGCTCAAAGGGCGCCATCGCCGCAAATCGGTCGAAGTGTCACCAGCTCCCGCAATACCGAAGTGGCAAAACACCCCGAGGGCAGCTCAAATGACAGCTCGAGGTCAGTGTGATCGTTACAGTTCAGCCACCGGTATTGCATATTGGAAGGCATTAACAGCAAGGACCTTCGCTCTTGCTGCAGTCCACTGTATTCCAGTGAATTCGTCCAATCTGCCCAGGAAGAGAGAACCTGATCTTCGAGCAACTGAACTGATTGAGGCGCTGCACTCCGTCCGCGCCCCCAAAGCGGGCCTTCAGGGACAGTTTCTCCGGGCATTGTCAACTTCCAATGTCCCGACCTCACCCTTTCAGCCAACACCAGATTAAACAGGTAGGCACGGGCCGCCGACAGATAGATCCCATCGATGGGAGATCGTTGTCTTCTGCGGCCACTGCGCTGCTTTTTGTTAGAAGGGGTATCACCCCAAACCGACAACAATCGATTGGCTTCGACAAGATTGCCCGCGGCCCAACCAAAACGCTGTTCTCCAAAATAATTCGGAACACCATTCACGACTTGCTGCAGGGAATGTTCCAGCGCAGAAACGTCCCCATCAATTTGGCGCAACCGGATAACGAACTGATTGCCCGCATGTTGCCCCCGCCGCAACTTTTTAGGGTGGCGACGCTGCGCAAGCACCTGACAACCTTCCAGTATCGGTGGTTGCTCGAGGCTTTCCGGTAATTTGCCGGGGAGATGTACACTGAACCACTGCCGGGTCACAGCGTGCCGGTCTTTCATACCACAGTGGCCCACAGCCATGTCATCAACACCAAAATACTTCGCCAGCAATCCGGCTACCCAACGTGTGTTTTGACCCCGTTTCTCGACATAAAGGCAGAGATGCTCTCCTTCTCCCGACAAGTCAAAACCCAGTTGCTCCGTCACTTGAAAATCTTCGGGGACACTGCGAAACAGTGCGCTGGCAGAGGGCGGAGCAATAGCATAAGGAAATTCGAGGGAAAACTGTCGGTTGTTCATATTGTCTCGGGGCACGGTTGGAGTGGCGGCAAGTTTACAGCCCACTCCCGGCAACACAAAGGTAAATGGCAACGGTTTAAATATGCCTGAAGAGCGCGCGGGTCAACGGATTTGCACCGACACGGTAAATTGTTTTACCAGCATCAATACGTTGACCCGGGTTTCTTGCTGAAGCAGCTGGTAATAAATGATGGTCCGGTAATAAAGCTCAATACTGGCCGTCGGCCAGTCATTTCTGCCTATCACCTTGCACTCTAACTCAATTCTGGACGGCTGGTCTGACAACACTGTCAAGCAGGACCACTGCCTGGCAGCCAATCCCTTCGCCACGCCCCTCAAAACCGAGTTGCTCTGTAGTGGTGGCCTTGATATTTAACTGATCGCGATCACAATCAAGATCCTGGGCGAGATTGGCAAGCATCGCATCAAGATATGGCGACATTTTCGGGGCCTGGGCAATCAGGGTAATATCAGCATTGATCATTCGGTAGCCTTTTTCCGCCACCAGTGATTTAACCTGTCGCAGTAATCCGCGACTATCCGCATTGCAATAGCGGGCGTCAGAGTCGGGGAAGTGCTGCCCGATATCGCCGAGCGCAGAGGCACCCAGAAGTGCATCACACAATGCGTGAATCAGCACATCACCATCTGAATGCGCAATCAGTCCATGGTCAAAGGGAATAGTCACACCACCGATAATAATATGATCGCCCACTCCAAAGGCATGAACATCATAACCCTGACCTACTCTCATATCATGGCAACTCCAATTCGCCGGACTGCCTCGGAGACTCACCCTGAAATTTAATAATTGCCTCAGCGATGGCCAGATCTTCGCGCCGGGTAATTTTGATGTTATCACTGCTGCCCTCGACAACGAGAGGAGAATGGCCCAGTTTCTCAACCGCAGCCGCCTCATCTGTCGGCTGCCATTGCTGTCGATAAGCCGAGTTTAAACTCCAGCTGAGCAGACCATAACGAAACATTTGCGGTGTCTGAGCAAGCCACAAATCAGCGCGGCTGACAGTCGCACTTATACCCGCCTGCTGATCTACCCGCTTTACAGTGTCGCTGACCGGTACCGCCAGTATTCCACCAACAGTGTGCGTTTTGAGTGCAGCCATCAACTTGTTGATATCCGTGACACGGATACAGGGCCTTGCCACATCGTGCACCAGCACCCAGTCGTCCACGTGTGCCTCGCGCTGGAGGCAGTCGAGGGCCAGCCTGACGGAATCCGGACGCTCATTTCCACCATGCACTGTACGGATACGGGGATGCGAAAAGACGGGCAATCGCCGCCACTGGCTATCGGCTGGATTAATCGCTACGACGACAACCGATTGGTCAATCTGTAGTAAGCGCTCAAGGGTATGTTCGATTACCGTTCTGCCCGCCAGCAACTGGTATTGCTTTGGGAGTATCTCACCAAAGCGTCTACCCTGCCCTGCCGCTGGCACCACAATCCAGTTAGTGCTCATTTTTCTCCCCCGACAGCAGGAACATAGGCTGGCGACAAAACCATTGGGAAGAAAAAAAGTAATGAATCACTGATCTTCCTTTTCAACGACCATATAAAACGTTTCACCTTCTTTAATCATGCCAAGATCTTTTCTGGCTCGCTCTTCAATACTGTCAAAACCGTCTTTCAGGTTGGCAACCTCATTTTCCAAAATACTGTTTCTCAGTTGTAGCCCCTGATTTTCCTGACGCTGTTGTTCGACTTGACGCTGCAGCATCAACTTTTTAGAGAAACCGCCCTCACCCAACCACAATTGATATTGGAGAACGGCAAGAAGACCTGTGAGAACAATTAGGAGCCAGCGCATGACGGGATTCTACAGAACAAAATAAACGGCGTCAGCGGAAAGCTGTCCCAGCCCAATGACAGCGGGCCAACCGAACTATTCAAACGGTTGCCAGTATGTGCCTTTTCCAAAGACTATCCCGGCAAAACCATCTGACAAAAAACTCAAGATTAGCCAGTCATGCTGAAGGACCGCTCGGTTGATTGGGAGAAATCGACCTCATCCGGACGCAATCCAACCAGCACCCATTGTCCTACCCTAAATTTGTGGGACAAATGGCATAATGCTGAGCATGTCGGGAGTGTACTGGTAAGCTCATTGCGGGCTGGAGACACAAAAAAGGGGTAGCCATTGGCCACCCCGTTTTTACTCAGTGTCCACTGATTCAGACTTTGAATTCTGCACGGCCATTGTAAGGGGCCAGACTGCCCAGCTCAGCCTCTATACGCAACAAGCGGTTATACTTGGCCACCCGATCAGAGCGGCACAAAGAGCCGGTTTTGATCTGACCTGCTGCCGTGGCCACTGCCAGATCAGCAATCGTCGTATCCTCGGTCTCACCCGACCGATGAGAAATAACGGCAGAATATCCAGCATTCTTGGCCATTTTTATGGCGTCCAGTGTTTCGGTGAGCGACCCGATCTGATTGAATTTAATCAAAATGGAATTTGCCACGCCCAGCTCAATCCCTTTCTTCAGAATTTTGGTATTGGTCACGAACAAATCATCGCCGACCAGTTGCACACGGCTGCCCAACTTTTCAGTCTGATATTTCCAGCCATCCCAGTCAGATTCATCCTGCCCGTCTTCGATGGATATAATCGGATAATGGTCACAGAGCTCCGCCAGAAAATCGCTGAACCCCTCGGAGCTATAAACCTTTCCTTCGCCGGACAGGTTGTACTGGCCATCCCGATAGAATTCCGACGCAGCACAGTCCAGTGCTAGCGTGACATCGTCACCCAGTTTGTAACCCGCTGCCTGCACAGCCTCCTTGATGACGGCCAGTGCTTCCGCATTCGATGAGAGGTTAGGCGCAAATCCGCCTTCATCACCAACCGCAGTATTCAAACCTTTGCTGCTGAGTACTTTTTTAAGCGAATGAAATATCTCAGCGCCAACTCGCAATGCCTCCGTGAATGTTTTTGCAGATACCGGCTGTATCATAAACTCCTGAATATCCACATTATTATCGGCATGTTCTCCACCGTTCAGGATGTTCATCATCGGTACCGGCATACTGTAGCAGCCAGCTGAACCATTCAATTCAGCAATATGAGCATAGAGCGGTACACCACGAGATACCGCCGCCGCTTTAGCTGCCGCAAGTGACACGGCCAAAATGGCATTTGCGCCGAAGGTTGATTTGTTCTCGGTACCGTCTGCATCGATCATCAATTGATCCAGCTCCCGTTGCCGGCTGGCATCTTTACCCAGCAGTAAAGTACGGATAGGACCGTTTACATTCTGCACCGCCTTCAGCACGCCTTTACCCAGATAGCGAGATTTGTCGCCATCGCGCAGCTCTAGAGCCTCCCGTGAACCGGTAGAGGCGCCAGATGGTGCGCAGGCACTGCCAACACTACCGTCATCCAGGATAACATCAGCCTCGATAGTGGGGTTGCCCCTCGAATCGAGTACTTCATAGGCGCGAATATCAGAAATTTTAGTCATAGCTGTTTCCTTAAAAGATGACAACCGTAGTCAACACGTTCGTCACGGGCAATTAAACACACCGGACGGTGCTAGACGATAGTCAGTTCAGGCTGTGATTTGATCAGATCATCAATGGCTTTTATTTGTTGCAAGAAAGGTTCAAGGGCATCCAGCGGCAAAGCACTGGGGCCATCACAGAGGGCCAGATCCGGATCAGGGTGTGCTTCCAGAAATAAACCAGCCAGGCCTACGGCAATGCCGGCCCGAGCCAACTCGACAACCTGGTGTCGACGGCCACCGGACGCGGCACCCATGGGATCACGACACTGCAGGGCGTGCGTGACGTCAAAAATAATTGGCAATCCCTTAGCCACTTCTTTCATGGTACGAAAGCCCAGCATATCCACCACCAGGTTATCGTAACCAAATGTGGAACCCCGCTCGCACAGCATTACCTTATGATTGCCACACTCCTTGAATTTCTCGACGATATTGCCCATTTGCCCGGGGCTGAGAAATTGCGGTTTTTTGATATTGATCACAGCGCCTGTTGCCGCCATGGCTTTCACCAGATCCGTCTGTCGCGCCAGAAAAGCCGGCAACTGAAGAATGTCACAAACCTCCGCCACAGGAGCCGCCTGCGCAATCTCGTGAACATCGGTAATCAGGGGAACATCAAATGTTTCTTTAATTTCCTGAAATATCTTTAATCCCTCATCGAGGCCAGGACCACGAAACGAGTGGATTGACGAACGGTTCGCCTTGTCAAATGAAGCCTTGAACACATAGGGAATACCCAGTTTTCGGGTAACGGCTACATAGGTCTCAGCGACACGCAAAGCGAGATCGCGGGATTCCAGTACATTCATGCCCCCAAACAGAACGAAAGGCCGGTTGTTTGCAACAGGGAACCCTCCCACCTCAAGGGAAACGCTGGATATACTCACAGGTCAGTTTTCTCCAGCATGGGTCAATGCCGCTTTTACAAAACTACTGAACAATGGGTGACCATTGCGAGGTGTGGAAGTAAACTCCGGGTGGAACTGGCAAGCAAAAAACCACGGGTGCTCAGGAATCTCTATCGTTTCCACCAGGGTCTTGTTTTCAGACCAGCCGCCCACCTGCATGCCGGCATCCTGAAGTGTTTCAACATATTTATTATTCACCTCGTAGCGGTGCCGGTGGCGCTCAAATATCACATCCGTCCCATAAATTTCCTGTGCCATACTACCGGGCACGAGATAACTGTTCTGGGCACCGAGCCGCATTGTGCCACCCAGATCTGAATCTTCATCACGCACCTCAACTTTGCCGTCAATGTCGATCCACTCTGTGATCAAACCGATAACAGGATGAGGCGTATCACGATCAAATTCCGTGCTGTTTGCTCTGGCCAGACCGCAGACATTGCGGGCAAACTCAATCATGGCCACCTGCATACCAAGACAGATACCCAGATAGGGAATTTTGTGCTCCCGGGCATACCTGACGGCTTTGACTTTGCCCTCAACACCACGGATTCCGAAGCCACCTGGCACCAGTATGCCATTGACACCGGTCAGCAGCTCCAGGTCATTATCGAGATCCTCGGAATCAATGTAACGAACATTGACCTTGGTCTGGTTACGAATACCCGCATGAACCAACGACTCATTGAGAGACTTATAGGCGTCCAGAAGCTCCATATATTTGCCAACCATGGCAATGGTCACCTGATGTTTTGGATTGAGCTGATTCTCTACCACCCAATCCCAGGAACTGATATCAGCCTCGCTGTATTCCAGATGAAGTTTCTCCATCACGATTTGATCGAGGCCGCGACGCTGTAAATCTCTGGGGATGGCATAAATCGTTCGCGCATCCAGCAACGGCACCACAGCCCTCTCTTCCACGTTGGTGAAGAGAGAGATCTTTTTGCGTTGCCCTTCATCCAGCTCAACCTCGCACCGACACAGTAAAATATCCGGTGACAGGCCTATGGAACGCAATTCTTTAACGGAGTGCTGGGTGGGCTTGGTTTTTGTTTCTCCTGCCGTTGCAATATAGGGCACCAGTGTCAGATGAATCAGGATGGAACGACTGGAGCCCAGCTCCAGCTTCAACTGACGAACGGCTTCAAGGAAGGGCTGTGATTCGATATCACCGACCGTGCCACCAATTTCCACAATGGCGACATCGACACCTTCGCCACCGGCCAGCACCCGGCGTTTAATCTCGTCCGTCACATGGGGGATGACCTGAACAGTACCCCCCAGGAAGTCGCCACGGCGTTCGCGACGCAGAATTGTTTCGTAGACTTTGCCGCTCGTGAAATTGTTGCGCTTGTTCATCTTGGAGGAGAGAAAGCGCTCGTAGTGACCTAGATCGAGATCTGTTTCAGCACCATCTTCGGTGACAAAAACCTCGCCGTGCTGAAACGGGCTCATAGTGCCGGGATCGACATTGAGATAGGGATCGAGCTTCAGGATAGTGACACTGAGGCCATGGGCCTCCAGAATCGAGCCCAGTGATGCCGAAGCGATACCCTTCCCCAAGGAAGATACAACACCGCCGGTAACAAAAATATAACGTGTCATTTAGACCCTTCCGAACATTTTGGATACTGCGTCAAGAATGCCGAACTCATACCAAACAGAACAGGTATGCTTATGAAAAATAGAGCGATTTTTTATTTAATCAGGAGATGATTCAGAGTGACGCCCACCGGTTTCGAGATGGGGAATCAGACTACCAGAAACCCTTGAATCGCTCAATGAATATTACGATCTGAAGTCCCATTGCACCGAGCAACCCTGCTCATCCGGGGGCACCTGAAAGCCTTCGAAAACCCACAAATCACCAACTGCCACTAATACATCATCGCGATAAAGCAGGGGTATCCGGCCACGCAACCAGGGCTCCAGACCATATTCCTGAAACAACTTTTTGAGTGTATTGGATGCGCTGCGCCCGACCGGCTTGCAGCGTTCACCACCATTGCGAAAACGCACCTCAAAGGTATCAATATCTGTCTTCAACCTGATCCCACGTCCCTGCTCCAGACGAAAGCTCAATGTGCTCTTATCTGGCAATTCCAACGCGCCCCTGCCATCCCATTGAAGCGAGATCGGTAGATGGTCAGGGATATCGGGGTCACCGGGCAGCAAAAAAAGGCGGCGCTGGTACCGGCGCAACTGGATCCCCGCCCAGCTTACCAGTGGTTCGGCATCAGCTTTCGCAGGCAACAGCTCGTGAAGCACAGCATCGATGATTTTATGACCCGGTTGTGCCAGATCATGTCGGCTGGCCCAGTGTCGCAACAGGTTCGCCTGGCGCAACTCATCAAAAGACATCAGTGCCTCGAGACTGATACTCCACCCCAACCGCTCCCTGTGTTCATAGACGGCTATCAAATCCTGTGCTGCCAGCATATCGGATAACTGATCGCTCTCACGGCACAATCGGGCGCTGTGGGCGACCCTGGTGGCATAATCCGGCCAGTGTTCAGCCAGCGCCGGGATCACTTTGTGGCGCAAAAAATTGCGGTCAAAGGATACATCTTCATTGCTCTCATCTTCTATCCAGACCAACCCTTCAGCAAGGGCATATTGTTCCAGGTCCGACCGGGAGAAAGGTAACAGTGGTCTCAATAACTCTGCGTTACCCAGGTAGCGTGAGGCAGGTATTCCAGCCAAGCCTCTCGGCCCACTGCCCCGCAGCAGCCGATAAAGCACTGTTTCAACCTGGTCATCGGCATGGTGACCCAGCAGCAACAGGGAATCCTGTGGGAGAAGTTTTTCAAAAGCCCCATAGCGGGCAGTTCTGGCGGCTTCCTCAACACCATGACCGTTCACAACGACAGAAGCCTGCTCGATACTTAAGGTCACTCCAAGCCCGTTACAAACCTTCTGACAATGCTGTTCCCAGCTTTTCGCATTTGCCGATAACTGATGATTGACATGAATAGCACTAACCGCATTTTCCCCCAAGAGCCTGACTAGCGACACGAGTAGAACATGGGAATCGAGACCACCGCTATAACCTACATAGCAGTGGCTGGCCCCGCGCAGCCTGGGCAAATAGGGAACAAGGAGGTCTGGGATATAGGTCATGATTGATATCTGTGGAAGTCAGTTCCCTACGTTAATGGCTACCGTCAGCCAAGGCAAGGCTACCGAATATGGGACTATGGGCAATTTCACCATATTCCTGTCTAGCAGATGAACACTGGCAACGATAAGCGAGCTTGCTAGTCTATACTTTTACAGAGACGTAAATTTTTATATGGTTTACGTTGGGTTAGAGGTATCTCCCTATGTCTGCCAATTATTCACAAAAAGAAGAGAGCAAGCCCCCGAAAAAAGGGCAAAAACTCTACAAAGGCGAACTCACCGTCGATGCTTTGCGGGATGAAAACGATGCATTCCGGGGTACCGGGGGCATCAGCGAAGAAAGCCGGATCTGGGGTTTCAAACCGGCGTTTTACGATATGGAAACTGCCACGGTTCATCCCTCAAAATTTCCCAACGGCAGCGAAGCACCCATGCATGTTCTGGACGGTCTGCCCGCCGAGCTGATTGTCTCCCGCCAGAAAAATGGCAAAGTCAACTCGGTGAAACCCGGCGTAATCTCGGGCTTCGTCCAGAAGGATCGTTTTTATACCCGAGAGCAGGCCGCCTTGGCCACCGCACAAATGCGCGATCGCACACAAATGCTGAGCAACCCGGAACAGCACAATCAACTGTTGTCGGTCTGGGAAAAGTTTGTCGTCGACCAATCTTATCCAAGTGATTTTATCAGGCCGGTGGTCGAGGATTCCTGGCGCCGTTGCCAACAATCACATATTGATCCGGAGTTACAACATGCACCATTGATTGGCGATAATAGTCTGCTTGAATATCGTCGCTTTCTACAGACAGATCTCATGCGTGCTGCCCAACCTATTATGAAGCGTGCTTCAGAGGTGTTGTTTCGCTCGAACAGCCTTATCCTTCTGGCCGATTCAGAGGGGCTCATTCTCGATATTCATGCGGATGACAATGTGCTGAGTCATGCCAGCGACATCAACTTGATTCAGGGTGGGGTCTGGGATGAAAAAACGGCGGGCACCAATGCGATCGGCACAGCATTGG
>DDNV01000103.1:0-5682 GCA_002341315.1 Cellvibrionales bacterium UBA2511 | reverse complement strand
CATTGGCGGCGGCCGAACCTGTTCAACTGTATGGTGCAGACCACTTCTGCGCAGGTATCAAGCACTGGACCTGCTCCGCAGATGTCATCAGGGATCCGCACGATGGCCGGGTGTTGGGAGCGGTCGATTTATCCGGACTGACGGACAGCTATCAGAGCAATGCCCTGGATTTCGCTATTATGGCTGCACGACTCATCGAGTCCAATCTGGCGAAGGAGTATTTCAAATCCCGCAACAACGTTATCGAAGCGACCAAGACCATGTTCTTGGGCTGGAAAACCGAAGGGTTACTGGCCTTTGATCGCCGGGGTCGGCTGGTAAAAGCTAACAATCAGGCACATACCACGCTAAAAATACTCGGAGCAGACCTGGTACTCACACCTCAATGCAGATTGCCTGCACTGGATCTCGAAATGCCGGATGCCCCCGCCCATACACCTTCCTGGCTCCTCGAACAGTTACGCCTTCCCATAGAATTGAGAGGGCAAAGGGTTGGCACACTGGTGGTACTCTCCGCCCACCACAAATAAGCGATACAACGCTCGAATCCAGCAGAAGAAAGTTGCCCGATATAATGCCTTTTAGAGCGAGTAATATTTTCAGGAGTTCCCGTAACTCATCAGCCTCTCGTAACGCTTTTCCAGAAGAGCATCTATTGGTGTCTCCAATAGTTGATCAACTTGCTGGGATAACCGCTCCCTGAGCGTATTGGCCATAGCCTCAATATCCCGATGCGCGCCACCCATTGGCTCTGGGATGGTTTCATCAATGATGCCCAATTCCTGCAATACAGAGGATGTTACACCCATCGCTTCAGCGGCATCCGGGGCCTTGGCAGACGTTTTCCAAATAATATTGGCACACCCCTCAGGCGAGATCACAAAATACGTAGCATATTGCAGCATGTTCAGGTAATCGCCGACACCAATCGCCAGCGCGCCACCGGAGCTGCCTTCACCGATAACTGTGCAGATAATCGGTGTTTTAAGGCGTGACATTACTGCGAGGTTTTGAGCAATCGCCTCACTGATACCGCGTTCTTCAGAGTCTATGCCGGGGTATGCCCCCGGCGTGTCAATCAATGTCAGCACAGGCATTTTAAAGCGTTCAGCCATTTCCATCAGGCGCAATGCCTTGCGATAACCTTCCGGTTTTGGCATTCCGAAATTGCGATAGACTTTCTCTGTCACACCGCGACCCTTCTCTTCGCCAATAACCATTACCGGTTTGCCGTCGAGGCGGGCAACTCCCCCGACAATGGCTCTGTCATCGCCAAAGTGCCGATCACCATGCAACTCCTCAAACTCCGTAAAAATCCGACTGATATAGTCCAGGGTATACGGGCGCTGGGGATGGCGAGCCACCTGCACAATCTGCCAGGCCGACAGGTCGGAATAGATTTTCTCTGTCAACCGCCGACTTTTGTCACGGAGTTTGGCTACCTCGTCGGTAATATTCAGCTCGTTGTCATTGCCAACCAGCTGCAACTCTTCAATCTTTGCTTCAAGTTCTGCAATGGGTTGCTCAAAATCGAGGTAATTGAGATTCATAGATTTTTTGTCCGTGGAATTGGATTACAGCCATCTCAGGGCAGACATAAGGCAATTGTAATGGCAGCGGGAAGTTATGCATACCCGGCTAGAATCGAAGATGAATGCCATTGTTACCCAACAATTCCCTTAATTTGTGCAACAAATCGTCCTCCGGCGATACCGCCCAGTGCTCCCCCAGCATAATTTCTCCCGAGGCGGTACTCGATTGATAGTTGATTCTCACCGGGCAGTCTCCATCACTGAACGGCAACATAATGTCGGCCAGCTGATCGAGACAGGTGCTGCCAAGTTTCTCCTGATTGATATCCAGGGAAATGGCTTTTAGGTAATTGACCCTAGCTTCGAAAAGGTTCCTGACATGATCAGCCCGCATTTTCAGGCCACCGGTGTAGTCGTCTTCAGCGACCTGACCTTCGACCACCAACAAAGTATCCTTCTCAATTTTATCGCGATGGGCCTTGTAGGCATCAGCGAAGATGGCCACTTCAATACGCCCACTGCGATCATCCAGTGTAATCACAGCCATGTTGTCTCCCCGTCGGGTTTTAATAACACGCATACCGACCACCAGACCGGCCACCAATTGGCTCTTCTTGTCTGGTTTAAGATCGGCTATACGGCTGTGCACAAAATGCTTCAACTCCTCCAGGTATTCATCAACCGGGTGCCCGGTAAGATAGAGTCCCAGCGTTTCTTTCTCACTCCGCAGGCGCTCCTTGGCACTGAGTCCCCGCTGCTGCTGAAAGCTCTGATAACCAATTTCCGGGGCACTTTCCCGGGGTGTGTCACCGAATAGATCTGTCATGCCGGAATCGGTATTACGGGAATTCTGCTCAGCCATTTTCACAGCTTCTTCACTGGCTGCCAGCATCACTGCCCGGCGATAGCCGATCTCTCCCGTTGGTCCGATGGCATCCAGAGCCCCGCAACGTATCAAAGCCTCCAGGGCTCGCTTATTGAGCTTGTGGCCATCAACGCGGGCACAAAAATCAAACAGGTCGCTGAACGAGCCGCCCTCCTCCCGCGCAGCTATAATGCTGTTGACTGGCCCCTCACCAAGCCCCTTGATGGCACCGAGCCCGTAAATCACTTCATTGTCATCAGAGACAGTAAAAGCAAATCGACCGCGATTGACATCCGGTGGTAACACAACGAGATCCATCGCCCGACATTCATCAATCAAGGTCACCACTTTGTCGGTATTCTGCATATCGGCTGACAACACTGCCGCCATAAATTCTGCCGGATAATGGGCTTTCAGCCACGCCGTCTGATAGGCCAGCAAAGCATAAGCGGCGGAGTGAGACTTGTTAAAACCGTAACCGGCAAACTTTTCAACAAGGTCAAAAATCCTCACTGCAAGTTCGGGATCTATTCCCTGCTGGCGGGCACCCTCTTCGAAAATACTGCGCTGCTTGGCCATTTCTTCGGGCTTTTTCTTGCCCATGGCGCGGCGCAACATGTCAGCACCACCCAGCGTGTATCCAGCCAGCACCTGCGCGATCTGCATGACCTGTTCCTGGTAGACAATGACACCGTAAGTCGGACCCAGCACAGGCTTCAGCGACTCATGCTGAAATTTTGCATCCGGGTAGGCCACCTGAGCGCGACCGTGCTTGCGATTGATGAAATCATCCACCATACCGGACTGCAGTGGACCGGGCCTGAACAACGCCACCAACGCAACCACATCCTCAAAACAGTTAGGCTCCACCCGCTTGATCAAATCTTTCATTCCCCGGGATTCAAGCTGAAACACCGCGGTCGTTTCCGCACGCCGCATCAATCCATAGGTTGCTGCGTCATCCAGCGGAATTGCCTCAATAGCAATGGGGGGTTCACCGACCTTTGCCAGACGTTGATTGACCATTTTGATGGCCCCATCAATAATGGTCAGTGTTCGCAAACCGAGAAAGTCAAATTTCACCAGACCCGCTTTCTCCACATCATCCTTGTCAAACTGGGTTACCAACCCCTCGCCGTTTTCATCGCAGTACAGGGGCGCAAAATCTGTCAGGGTGGTTGGCGCGATCACGACACCACCAGCATGTTTACCAACATTGCGGGTGACGCCCTCAAGCTGAAGCGCCATCTCCCAGATTTCCTGCGCTTCTTCATCACTTTCAAGAAACTCTCGCAGGACCTCCTCCTGAGCAACCGCTTTTTCCAGAGTCATGCCGATATCCGGCGGAATCATTTTTGATAGCTTATCTGCCAGGCCATAGGCCTTTCCCTGCACGCGCGCCACATCGCGAACAACCGCCTTGGCCGCCATGGTGCCAAATGTGATGATCTGGGAAACCGCATCCCTGCCATAGCGATCCGCCACATAGGCAATCACCCGATCGCGATTGTCCATACAGAAGTCAATATCAAAATCGGGCATCGATACCCGCTCGGGGTTGAGAAATCGCTCAAATAGCAGGTCGTATTCGAGCGGATCGAGATCCGTGATGCCCAGCGCGTAAGCCACCAGTGAACCAGCGCCGGACCCCCGTCCCGGACCGACAGGAATATCGTTATCTTTGGCCCACCGGATAAAATCCATGACAATAAGGAAATAGCCGGGAAAGCCCATCTGGATGATGATATCCAGTTCAAAACGCAACCGGTCAAGATAGACTTGGCGTTGAGCCTGATAATCCGGAGCAGACGGATCCAGCAGCCTGCCCAAACGTTTATCCAGGCCATCGAAGGAAGCCTTTTCGAAAAAACTGTCCTTCGTCATACCCTCTGGAATCGGGTAATCCGGCAGAAAGTGCTCTCCCAGTTTTAAATCCAGTGTGCAACGTTTGGCAATCTCAACACTGTTTTCCAACGCTTCCGGTAAATCGGAAAACAATTCAGCCATTTCTTCCGGCGAACGCAGGTATTGTTGATCACTGTAACGTCGCTCCCGGCGAGGATCACCGAGTACTCGGCCCTCACCAATGCATACCCGTGCCTCATGGGCTTCAAACTGCTCACTCTCAAGAAAGCGGACATCGTTCGTTGCCACCACAGGACACTGGTACGTTGTGGCAATGGGTAACAATTCATGAATAAAATTTTCCTCATCCGGCCGACCGGTTCTGGTGAGCTCCAGGTAAAATCGATCCGGGAAATCGGCAAGCCAGCCCTGCAGCAACTCTTTGGCATAATCCGACTTACCTGAAAGTATGGCCTGGCCCACATCGCCCAGGCGACCTGACAGGATAATCAGGCCCTCACTTGCCTCACTAACCCACTGGCGTTCAACATAGGGAACACCCCGGTGTTGCCCCTCCTGAAAGGCTCGTGAAATAAGCTTGGTCAGATTGCGGTAGCCCTGTTGATTCATTACCAGCAATGTGAGACTCGCGGGCAATCCATCGGGAACCGGGCTGCTCATCTGCAAATCTGCTCCGCAAATGGGTTTAACTCCGACGGCCTGAGCTGCCTGATAAAACTTGACCAGTCCGTAAAAGTTGGTGACATCCGTCAATGCGATTGCGGGCATGCCCAGCTTAACCACCTGTTGCACCAGCGGCTTGATCCTGACCATTCCGTCAACCAGCGAATATTCACTGTGCAGGCGGAGGTGCACAAACGATGTTTTCACGTTGAATATTCTCTCCTCTGTATTGATAGGCACTGACTTCGAACTCTAGTCGTCTTCAGGAACCAGATTTACTGGCATTTGGTTTGCGCTTGGCGGTTTTGGGAATTCTGACCTTATGGATAACCTGTGCATCTGCTTCATCACACTGTTGAGTCGCCGCACAACGCAGCTCATTTAAAGACCGTTGCCAACAGTCTTCCATAAATTGGGGATCGGGCAGAATATCCCTGTCTGACTGGAATGAGACGCTGATGCGACCGTCGTAGCTCACAGCGTTAAACATCAATGTCAGCCCTTCCAGCAATGGCGCCAGCGCAGACACATAGACCAGCTTCGCCCCTCGCATATAAAGTGGCCACTGTGGGCCCGGCACATTGGTCATGACACAGTTGCCGATCCCCGCCAGTGTTTTTCGCGACAAATGGCTGTGCGTGGCCATGCCAATACCCAGGGCCAAGGTAAAGGATGGCATGTGACGAGTAATGTCGGTCATATCTTTTGCTCCCTGAGCTTCCTCAAGAGCGGCGCTGGTAGACGTATCCCACTGAA
>DDNV01000012.1:98634-100587 GCA_002341315.1 Cellvibrionales bacterium UBA2511 | reverse complement strand
TGACTGGCACTGTTACCCTGTGTTGCCGGTCCGCAATTCGAGTGGCGTTTACCTTGGGACTGTGACGCGCTCAGTATTGCGTACGGCATTGGAGAGGGCCCCTTCAGCGGATGCCTCACTGGGCGATTCCCTGTTGTCCCATCTTGCCCGCGCCATGATTGTCACTGCGACCGGTATGGTGCAAATGGCACCGGACAGTCGTGCGTCCTGGTTGTCTGATAAAGGAGGGGCATACCATGACGACTAATGCTGCCCCGGATCCCCGCGCGGTTGATATGGCATTGACCCGCAAATTTCTGCTGGATTATCCCAGGGATGCAGCCCTGAAAATTGAAGCGCTGGCTCCGAGGGATGTGGCCGCAGTGCTGAGCCTGCAGCCCGTATATGTGCTTTTATCCCTGTGGCGGTATTTGACGCCCAATGTCGCTGCCGAGATTCTGGTTTGTTTGCCAGAAGGGCACAGCCGTCAACTGCTCAGCGAACTACCACCTCTGGATTCGGTGCGGATGATCGGGCAGCTGGATGACGAAACACGGGATGATCTGCTGAAGACCCTGGACGAATCAATCCGCAGGGAGCTGGCGGAGCTGATGAGCTACCCGGAAAGCAGTGCCGGCCGTTTGATGGATACCCGTGCCCTGGTCTTTCGGGACAGCATGACCATTTCAGAGACGCTGGAAATTCTCCGCAAGCGCCAACTGAAGACTGCGCGCAGTGTCTTTCTGGTTGATACCGAAGGTCGCCTGAGCGCCAAGGTTCACTTGCAGGACATTGCTATCGCCGATCCCGGCACATCCCTGGGGGCGATTGCCAAACCGGTTACGGCGGTGGTTGCTGGTACCGCAGGAAAAGAGGAAATTTCCGAGTTGTTTGAAAAACATCAACTGCTCGACTTGCCAGTGGTTGATATTGATCGTCGTCTGTTGGGTATTATTCACCACAGCAGTCTGGTTCAGGTTTCCCAGGAGGACATGTCATCCGATGTGCTGGCCATGGTGGGTGCCAGCCGTGAAGAACGTGCCCTGTCGAAGCCACTGTTTGCCGTGCAAAAGCGCATGCCCTGGTTGCAGGTCAATCTACTCACGGCTTTTTTGGCCGCATCGGTGGTGGGAATATTCGAAAGCACTATTGCCAGTTTTACGGCCCTGGCCGTGTTGCTGCCGGTGGTGGCCGGTCAGTCGGGTAATGCCGGGGCCCAGGCTCTGGCGGTTACTATGCGTGGTCTGGCATTGCGAGAAATCACGGTTCGCCACTGGTTCAGGGTGATGTTCAAGGAAGTACGGGTGGGCCTGATAAACGGTATTGGTATTGCGGTGACCTGCGGCATCGGCGTATTCGTCTGGAGCCAGTCAATAGGGTTGGTGCTGGTGATCTGTTCGGCGATGGTACTGGCGATGATCGCAGCGGGTTTTGCCGGTGCGGTGGTGCCAATTGTGCTGGTGCGGCTGGGTCAGGATCCGGCGCAGGCATCTTCCATCATTCTTACCACGGTCACCGATATTATCGGCTTTTTTGCCTTTCTGGGGATCGCGGCACTGCTGTCCGGATTACTTTAGTTATCTGCCTTTAATCGCGTATCATCTGCTGTGAAACAGCCCTTTGTAGGCTGGCATAAGCGTGCACTTTGGTATTGGGGGTGCCCGTTAGTTTTCCCCGTCTGTCCGCCCTGTGACGCAGTGACAAAATATTAGGTAAATGACCATGGAAAAAAATGTATTGGTCAATAGAGCAAGGTTGGTTCCTCTGAACAGGGCAAGTGACAGCAGGGGGGTACTGTACCCTTTTGAGTTTGATGCGCTGCCTTTCCAGCCCCGCAGGTGCTTTGTGGTGACGGAGGTGCCGGCTGGCTCTGTCAGAGGGCGGCATGCCCATCGAACCTGCACTCAATTGTTAATTTGTCTGATTGGCAGAGTTGACGTCACCATCAAGCATGGTGGTCAATCCGCGGTAGTC
>DDNV01000012.1:84150-98524 GCA_002341315.1 Cellvibrionales bacterium UBA2511 | reverse complement strand
GGTGGTCAATCCGCGGTAGTCACTCTTTTGCCGGGTGCTGCGGGGCTGTTAATCGAGCCGGAAACTTTCAGCGAGCAGACTTACCTGACAGATGATGCCACCCTGATGGTGTTTGCCGATGAGTCCTTCGATCCCGCCTCTTATATCTATCCGGAAGGAGATGTGTTTTGACAACGCCTCGAGTGGCGATACTTGGCGCGGGAATTATGGGGGTTTCCACGGCCCTGTTTCTAGCGCGGCGCAACGTTCACGTAACGATTTTTGATCAGCAGGCTGAGGCCATGCGTGCCGCAAGCCGGTGGAATGAAGGAAAAATTCATCTGGGCTTTCTCTACAACGCGAATTCAACGCTCAGTTCTGCCCGGCAGGTCCTCCCGGGTGGCCTTGGTTTTCAGGCACTGGTTGAAGAGCTTACAGGCACCAGTATCCGTGATCACACCACCTCCTCTGACGATATTTATCTCTGTCATCGGGACTCGGTGGTTAGCCCCGACGGAATGGAGAAATATTTTTACGACGTTTCTCGCCTGATTAGAGAGCACCCGGATGCTGCACGATACTGCGTGGATGTGTCGGATTGCCAGGTGAGAAGACTGGCCCGGCAGGCGCTTGCCCAGGTTACCGATTCCGGAGAAATCGTAGCAGGTTTCAAAATCCCCGAGCGGTCGGTCGCAACGCAGTGGTTGGCCGACCAATTTGCAGCGGCTTTGAAGGCGGAGCAGCGAATTGAAACACACTTTAATAGCCGGGTTACAGGCGTGTCACACCGCCAGTCTGCAAAATCCTCGCGACAGTGGCAGGTTAATAGCTCGGTAGGGGATTTTGGGCCCTATGATTATGTGGTGAATGCACTATGGGAGGGACGACTTCACATTGACCATGGCCTGGGACTGCCATTGCCAGAGCGGTGGTCACATCGCTATCGGCAATCCCTTTTCGTTCGCACCAGCACTCCGCTCTCTCATCCCAGTGTGGTCATTGCAACGGGGCCGTTCGGAGATATCAAAAATTACAATGGACGGGACTTTTATTTGTCCTGGTATCCCACAGGGCTTCGTTCAGAGAGCCACGAAATACTTCCAGAAGCTCCTGTGCTGGATAAAAGCGATACAGATAAGGTGATTACAGAGATGTTTGATTCCCTGGAAGTATTGCTTCCCGAGGTGACCTCTATTCGAGATAACCTTGAGCAGATAGAGTTGGCGGGTGGCTGGGTATACGCAGCCGCTGATGGTTCACTTGCGGACCCGGCGGCAACGTTGCACAGCCGGTCAGGTTTTGGGGTCAGTTCTAGCGGAACCTATTTTTCGGTAGATACCGGGAAATACTCCACCGGGCCATGGCTGGCCCGGTGTCTGGCCGACCAGATTAAGCCCGGCTAGTCTGCCACCTGTATTGCTGTTCTCTGTTCTTCTCTAGGATGTCTTGAGAACTTTCTTTCGGTGCCAGCTGACAAAGCCTCCATATCTTCTGTAGCGAAGATAATAATTGATGGTTAGTGGATGCTTGCCGATGGCCTGCAGAAATGCGCGCAGAACAACGGAAACGGGATACTTGATGACGTCCAGACACAATCGCAAAAAGCTGGCTCTTTGTCCCGCCAGGGTCAATGCTGCAGTTTCAGCGATTTTGCTTCTGCCTTCTGGATCACTGTTGATAAAGTCGAAATAATATTGATGCTCAGCGTCTCCCGAGAGATAGGAGTTTACCCTTGCTCCCGAGTAAATACATAAAATGGAAATGCGGGGGTGAAACTGAATGTCGGCGCCCATCCTGCTGGCACGAAACAAGAGTTCCTGAGAGGGGGACACCAGGGTCTGCTCTGCCGGTTTCCAGAGCCCAATGGTTTGCGCGGTATCAGCTCGCATTGCCCAGCAGGACGAAATAACAAATACGGTAGGGTCAAACCTATTATTTCTTGTCACGCCACCGAGCATTACAGACTGTTTTGCCCAGTTCATCCCTTCTTCTGCGGGAGATGGCAGGGCAACTGGTCCCCATGTAATGTCAGCCCCTGATTGCCTTAAAAAATCAACCCTGCTGGCAATGTGGTCTGGAAAATAAAAGTCGTCCTGGTTCAGATAAAAAATATACTCACCTTGAGCCAGCGATAATCCGTGGTTATGCGGCGCAGACTGGCCACCGGAATTTTCTTTCAGGTTAATAAACTGAACCCGTGGGTCGTCGATACCTCTTATCAGAGACTCCGTGTCATCCGTACAACCATCGCCAACCACGAGGTACTCCCAGTTCTGATAGGTTTGTTGCATAACGCTCAAAAGCGCATAGCGAAGAACGTTGGCCCGGTTATAGGCGGCTGTGATAATAGTAACGAGTGGTTGCTGGGTCATGAGACAGATTTCCGCGGTGCGAATAATATTGCGTATATTTTGAGTGTACCTTGCGCAGGCTTTATTCGGGAGTGGAGGGACGTCAGTTCGCGAGTAATTTTTTGATGTAACTCCAGTTGTGAGGAGTATGTGGTTTTGAATCCTGTGGAGGGTTATACGATCATGGGTACAAATGACATGATCAGGCTTTATAAGTCAAAGCGAGATGGTCGAAGTGAGTTGCCTGCAAAGGCCGGACTAGTGATGCATAATAGCCACCGATTGGTACTGTCAGGTACTGATACCTGACTCAATACGGTGTATGCAATGGTGCAGCACCTTTAATTACCCAAAAATGGATTTCCCCCGCTATGACCCTAACTGTACGCAAAGCTGTTATTCCTGTCGCCGGGCTGGGCACTCGTATGTTGCCAGCTACCAAGGCTATTCCAAAAGAAATGTTACCGGTGGTGGACAAACCGCTTATCCAGTACGTCGTCAATGAGGCGATTGCGGCGGGTATTACCGAGATCGTGCTGGTCACTCATGCCAGTAAGAATTCCATTGAGAACCACTTCGACACCAGTTTTGAACTGGAGGCGCAGCTGGAAAAGCGGGTCAAGCGTCAGCTGCTTGACGATGTCCGCTCGATCGTGCCCCAGGAGGTGACCATCATTTCGGTCAGGCAGCCCTATGCAAAGGGTCTTGGGCATGCGATCAGCTGTGCGAGGCCGGTGGTGGGTGATCAGCCTTTTGCCATTCTGTTGCCGGATGTTTTGGTGGACAAGTATCGGGCAGACTCGAAAAAAGACAATTTATCGTCCATGGTGAAAAACTTTACCGCCACAGGTCACAGCCAGATTATGGTGGAGGCGGTTCCCTGGGAAGACGTTAATAAATATGGCGTTGTCGATTGTCAGGGCGTTGATTTAATGGCCGGCGGCGTGGCGAGAATTCACAGCATGGTCGAAAAACCGAAACCGGAGAATGCTCCGTCGAACATGGCTGTTGTGGGACGTTACGTGGTGTCGCCGACCATTTGGGACCTGCTGGAAAAAACGCCACTCGGAGTGGGTGGTGAAGTCCAGTTAACGGATGCCCTGGAAGAACTGCTCAAGCAGGAAGTGGTCGAGGCCTATCGGATCGTAGGCCGCAGCCATGATTGCGGCAGTAAACTCGGTTACCTACAGGCCAATATTGCCTATGCCCTGCAGCACGAAGAAATTGGTGAAGCGATTAAAGACTATCTCAACAACAATCGCCATGTTGACGCTGCAGCCACATTCGAAAAACCGCGCCGATAACCTGCCCCTTTGTGATGACCCATACCGGTTTGGGGTGGGTGTCCCTGTGATGTGAGTACTATGAAAATTACCTGCTTTAAGGCATATGACATTCGGGGCAGGCTCGGTTCCGAGCTGTCCGTAGAGATTGCATACCGTATTGGCCGGGCCTATGCCCGCTGGTTGAAACCTGAAACCGTGGTGGTTGGCGGCGATATCCGTACCTCCAGCCCGACGTTGAAAAGTGCGCTGGCCTCGGGGTTGCGCGATGAAGGGGTCGATGTGCTGGACATTGGGCTGTGCGGCACCGAGGAAATCTACTTTGCGACGGCGCACCTCAATCTGTCCGGTGGCATCATGGTGACAGCCAGCCACAACCCCATTGATTATAACGGCATAAAAATGGTGCGGGAGGACTCCAGGCCGATCAGTGCCGACACCGGCCTGAAGGCGATTCGGGCATTAGCCGAAGAAACAGATTTTTCTCCGGTAGAGCCCAGTCAACGTGGGACTTATCGTCGTATCAGTTGTTCTGATGCCTATATTGAACACTTGCTCTCGTATGTGGAGCAAAGCAAGCTTCGGCCGTTGAAAATCGTCGTCAATGCCGGCAATGGTGCAGCCGGTCCTGTGCTCGATGCGCTGGAAAACTTTTTGCCCTTTGAGCTGATCAAGGTGAATCATGACCCGGACGGGGAGTTTCCCAACGGCATTCCAAACCCGTTGTTGCCGGAAAGTCGCCATCACACCAGTGATCTGGTGAAGTCCTCCGGTGCCGACTTTGGCCTGGCCTGGGATGGGGATTTTGACCGTTGTTTTCTGTTTGATGAGCAGGGCGAATTTATTGAGGGCTACTATATTGTCGGATTGCTGGCAAAAGCGTTTTTGCGCAAGCATCCGGGAGAAAAGATTGTCCACGACCCTCGTCTGATCTGGAACACCCAGGCAGTCTGCCGGGAATTTGGTGGTGAAGCGGTGCAAAGTAAATGTGGTCACGCCTTTATCAAGCAGGTCATGCGTGAGCAGGATGCCATCTATGGCGGTGAGATGAGCGCCCACCATTATTTCCGGGATTTCTTTTATTGCGACAGCGGCATGATTCCCTGGCTTCTGGTGGCCGAATTGCTGAGTGTCACCGGTCAGTACCTGTCGGACATGATCCAGTCGATGGTGGAAGATTACCCCTGTTCCGGTGAGCTGAATCGCCGTATTGATGATCCCCAACAAGTAATGACACTACTTGAAGACCATTACACTAATGGCGCATTGAACATCGAACGGGTGGACGGACTGAGTGTGGCCTATACTGACTGGCGGTTTAACCTGCGCAGCAGTAATACCGAGCCAGTTGTCAGGCTCAATGTGGAAGCCAATGACCGGGCCTTGATGGAACAGAAAACCCTTGAGCTGCTCAGCCTGATGGGTGCCGATTGAGGAAACTGGTATGGCGCACTGAGTGCGGTTGGCCGGTTCGGAATCAGCAAATCAACCAATCACTTCAGGGGGTGTGTCATGCAGGATAAAACAGTATTGGTGACCGGTGCTACCGGGTTTATCGGCAGCCGATTCTGCCGTGAGGCCCTTTCCAGGGGTGCCCGGGTAATTGGTCTGAGTCGTGACCCACACCAGGCACTAAAAAAACTTCCCGGTGTCGAGTTTGTTGAGAACCTTGACGCCCTGTCTCCGGAACAACCCATCGACTATATCGTCAATCTGGCTGGTGAACCGCTGGTTGCCGGTCGCTGGAATGACCGGCGCAAACAGGCCTTCATGGACAGCAGGGTCGGCACTACCAACCGGTTATTCGAGCATTTTCAAAAAGCGTCTGCACCACCTTCGGTATTGGTCAGCGGTTCCGCCGTAGGCTATTACGGCCCCCATCAGGACGAGCCGCTGGGGGAGGATGGCGTTCAGCACGATTGTTTTGCCAGCCGTCTTTGTCTGGAATGGGAAAAGAGTGCCTCACAGTTTGCTTCGCTGGGAACACGGATATGCTACCTGCGTACCGGTATTGTGCTGGGGGCTGGTGGTGGCGCACTGAGTCGAATGCTGTTGCCTTTCCGCATGGGGCTGGGCGGCCGCCTGGGTTCTGGTAAGCAGTGGATGCCCTGGGTTCATATAGCCGATGAAGTGGCGATCATTTTTTATTGCCTGGAACAACCTGCACTGCAGGGAGCGATCAACGCCACGGCTCCGAATCCGGTGACGAATCGTCAATTTACCGAGTCGCTCGGTTCCGCATTGCACCGTCCGACCATCTTCCCCATGCCGGAACCTGTTGCAGTATTGCTGTTTGGTGAAATGGCCAGGGAGTTATTGCTGACGGGGCAGCGGGCATGCCCACGAAAACTGCTCGAGTCCGGCTATTCATTCCATTTTGCCGAACTGGATGAAGCGCTTGGGGATATTGTCTAGCACAGGTTTGTTGTTGCCAGGGGGCTGTACAAAGGTCCATTGGCTGTCAGTTGACTCTGAAACAGGGTTATCTGCCTAACAGGTAAACAGATATCGATATTCAGGTTGATTTTTGCACTGGGTGTAGCGGGGGCTTTTCCCAGCGTAATGTGTGGCCTGAATGCCTGCTGCATCGTTTCAAAGCCGCTGGCAGCAAGGAACGCAGATAGCTGCTGGTACAGTGCTATTAATGCCGTCGAATATTCGGGAATGGCGGCGATAGTCCTATTCTCCCTGGCGGGAAACCGCTCGACAGTCTTCAGCAATAAATCAAATTTTTTAACGCTGAGGTCCTGGACAATCTGTACGGCAACGGTGGTCTGCTCGGCTGTTTGTTCCCCGAGAAACCTCAGTGTCAGGTGGCGGCGTTGTGCGGGCACCCAGTGGTTACTGACATCGTTCAATCGTTGTTGGCAAACATCATCCAAAAGCTGATTCACTGTTTCTGTCAGTGTCAGGGCGATAAACAGTCGCACAGGATTACCAAATCAATCGCCGCAGTAGATGCAGCCGGAGGTGCATGTTTCCCGAACCTCGATTTTGCTGAGCAGGGGGAGCGTCGGTTTTAACCGTGCCCAGATCCATCTGGCTATATTTTCACTGGTAGGGTTTTCCAGTCCGTCGATTTCGTTGAGATAATGATGGTCGAGCTGGTCATAGACCGGTTTGAAGTAATCTTTCAGATCGCCAAAGTCCATCACCCAGCCGGTTTTGTCGCCGACGGTGCCGCTAAGATAAAGTCGAATATGGTAAGAGTGCCCGTGCAGCCGACCACATTTATGTCCCTCTGCCACATTGGGTAGAAGGTGTGCTGCCTCAAAGGTAAATTCCTTGAAAATTTCCATGGGTATGCCGGTCATTTGAAAAGTTGGCCTATGGTAATTTGCAGATCTTTCCTTGTACACAAACCCGCAACTGAAATGTTTGACACCGACCGATATTTCGGTAGAATGCGCCTCTCTCTGAGGAGGGTGGTTAGCTCAGTTGGTAGAGCGACGGCCTTACAAGCCGTAGGTCACAGGTTCGACCCCTGTACCACCCACCAGTGTAAAAGTAGCATTTTGCGGACCGGTAGTTCAGCTGGTTAGAATGCCGGCCTGTCACGCCGGAGGTCGCGGGTTCGAGTCCCGTCCGGTCCGCCATTATTCTAGGGTTTATGGGGTTTTCAGGGTGACAGAATAGAAAACCCACCATTTACCCACCACGACTTTAAAGGGCTTACAGCGATGTAGGCCCTTTTTTGTTGCTATTAAAGTGTAACTATCTGTGCGCTACTTAACTCTTGTAGGTTTTTCTTTTTTCTAAACAATAAGTTACCGTTTGTCAGAAAAGCTTGCCTTATAATAGTTTTTCGTTTATTCAGCCTCTATATACGTGTAAGATTGCTTTCATAACTACGAGTGTAGTTAAAGCTAGGGGGGGAGAGGAAAATGGCTAAGCCGGTAAAAGAGACTCCAGTGCTATTTGGTAGGGACGCAGAGAGATTCAAGGCTGAAGCAAAAAGAAACGAGCAAGCCAGAAAATCTACTCATGACCACCAAAGAGCAGAGAGAGCAGAGAGAGCGCTAAACAAATTTAGTTTCTCACTATAAAATTTTTAAGTGTTTGAGTTAGTTCGCCTTGAGGACGGCATTCGCTGTCCTAGATTCACTTGCGGAGATAGTGATTTAGATGAGTTTTATCACTCAGACTCCGTGCTGTCTGCTGGGCATCTCCTAAGCGTTACGTATGAAATTCATGACAAAGCAAAGAAAGCTACACTAGCTTTCTTTTGTGTTTCTAATGACTCAATCACGTCGGAGTATGCAACCAGGTCAGGTTACAATCGGCTACTAAGTATAGTCCCTCGCGAAAAGAGATACTCCAGCATGCCCGCTGTAAAAATAGGGCGTTTAGGTGTACATGTTTCACACAATAACAATGGGCTGGGCAGTGACATACTTGAGTTTATCAAGGCATGGTTTACTGAAAAAAATAAAACAGGCTGTCGATTTATCATTGTTGATGCGTATAACCTCGAAAGAGTAATCAATTTTTATGAACGCAATGGTTTTAGGTTTTTGACAGGTAATGATGAGGGTAGCGATACTAGAATCATGTACTTTGACTTAATGACCTACGGCTATGATGAACTCAGTACAACTTCAGAATAGCTGTTTTCTCTTAATGCCATAATTCTGTAATTCTCCTCTTAGAACCTCCACTACATCAGGAGCATCTATCGCCAGCTTGATCTGCCGACCATCTAGCACGAACTCGATACGCACTCGACCATCGGCAGTGTTAAGAACCACAACCTCTCCCGACTTTCTTCTGATCTTCAGCATTCCATACTTCCTTACCAAGACGGGGCTAAGATATAGGTAACATACTCCAGAAGACTAGCAATTCCAAATGTGTGCCAGATTAGCAACCAGAAAACAACACTTCTATACTTACCTGATAACGCAAACCCTTGGAGCACGTGTTGTCCCAATGGAGATGGTTTTTTACGGTGGGAGGTGAACAGGGTTATGGTTTCCTGTTCTCATCTGCTTACCTTGAGTATGGGGCCTCCTTGTACGATAAGTTCTAGTCTGCTTGCTGACCAGAGTCGATTAGGGAGAGCAGTTTTTCCCCCAGTGGAGTTACGCTTCCATGAAGAGGAGGCGAGGAGATGCTGCCTGGTGACACCCTAGATTCTTTGTTGGTAAGCACTTGGTGTGCAGATACCATCCAGAAAATATTTTGCCAATACTCCATATCGCCGTAACCAAATACATGGGATAGCTCCCAGCCTTGTGGTGTTTTAGTTCTTGGGGGCATCTTCTGCTCGAACATATGCTTCACTCCTTGCAAGTATAGAATTGGTCGGGCATAAAACTCTAAGACCTTGATATGTGAAGGGGTGAATTCAGAGATAGCGTTATGAAGGATGTATAGCTCGTCCTCTTCCAAGTTCGGGTTCATCGCGACATTCATCAGAAAGTTTTCTAACCCTCGCAGCTTTTCCTGTTGGCTTGTCACTGCAACTGCTTGGACAGTTTTGATCACCAGTGCTGAAAATTCTTGTCTTTTCGATAGCTCCTGATAATTAATCAAACCCTTGGACTCTAGTTCTACTAAGCGAGTCTCAACCTTTGAGATCCAGGCTTCCAATCGGTTGTGGATGGGGGGTGAAATCAAAGAGTGTAAAACTGACTGCCCGGCAGGTATCAAGCTGGTCAGCGCTTCAGCTAGACGGTAAACTTTGTCTGGTGCTGGTTCCACAGGTGGAAAAACTATCGTATCGTCATCCATGGTCATGCTCAGACTCCATATTTACCATGCTTAATGTTCACACGCAATGTCATCCCCTAATAGAAAAAATTGTGTCAGGTGATCAGACTGGTGCCGACCGTGCTGGGTTGGACTGGGCCATAGCCAATAACATTCCCCGCGGCGGCTGGTGGCCGGCTGGACGGTTAGCTGAGGATGGGCCTTTCAATGAACGCTACCATCTTACCGAGACTGGACCGCTAGGCTATCAGCAGCGGACCAAGCGGAACGTTCAGGCAGTGACGCAGTGAATCTCGGCTCCCTGGAAGGAGGTACGTTGGCAATGATGAAAAGGCTATTTTCAGCTCGTTAAAACTCATATTTCTTCATTTAAGAAATTGCAGGCTTGGCAGCGAATACTTTTATGCCCTGTCATTGAAAAGCACTCTTGAAGCTCGGCTCCACATTTGGGACAACTGTAATCAGTAACAACGCCAGTTTCAGGTGGACTGCCACACACATACTGACAGACTTTAGTAGCTTCTTTGGGCGGCAGCTCAAAAAATTCACGCCCTTTGAGCCTAAAATTTTCAAGTTGTCTATGAATCTCTCTTTCATCTTCCTCTGGAGCTGATGACCTGAACGCTGCGTGAATAACGAAAGGTTCAGGAGTAGAGGTAGAACTACTCAATTCTGCTCGCCGCTCTTCTACGGATCGCCTTGTACAGCCAATTTTAAGTAAATTATCTAATCGTGGGTTGGTAAGTATATATATGTAGCCTTCTATTGGCTCAATTTTAGTCAGGACTGATCCACAAGCACCGCATAATAACTCCGTGTTTCCAATTCTGAAGATAACCTTTCTGTCTTGACTACATTTGCGGCAATAAAGATTGAGTTCGAAGAGGTTGTGATTAACCGCAGCCATGAAAGAATCCCTTTCCAGATTGCATTAAATGGTTCATTTCTTTAACAGCGGTAGTAGAGGACGCTGTGAGTGTTGGATGGCTGAAAAGTTGCCGAGAGGGCCGCGCATCACCCTTTGCCGTTTCCGGTAACGGCCTGCTTTTGCGGTCCGGCGAGCCTTCAAGCCGGTGGCTCCCAACCTAGCGCTTGCAGTGGCAAAACTGTGTTCCTGGGATGGGAGCGAATCCCCATCCATTGCGACTGGACTGCAATCCGGGTTCGCTGACGACTCTTTGAATAAGCCCAGTGGAGTCGCCCCCAACGCTCCCGGCAAGAGCAATGCGAGTATAACAATAATTGCGGGAGGGTGCCGAAATCCCTCCACTCCGTCTGGCTAGGAGTCCGCTTTTGCGCACCGACAGAAACAAGGCCAGTTCTGACGGGCCGAGCGTAGAGCTGCGGAGATTGTTCTAGCACCTCTCGCCGTTTACCCGTCCCGAACTTCGAGAAATCCAGCTTCATGCTTCCAATTGGCGAAGCTGCGCCGATGGTCGCACCCTGGCGGTCAGCTCTTCAATTTCTTTTGGTTTAAGCCAGGGTTTTATCAGTTATTGCCATAATATCAGTTGCTATTAAATTGATGATAAAGGCCGTGTCATATCAAGTACATCGATTCTATTACCCTAGTTGAATTTCATGCGGTAGCATAGAGCTTCAAATTGCTGCAATTGCTGGGTGCTAAGTGGAAACCATCAAGGACATCATCGGGAACCAGGCTTTAGATAGGGGCTTTTCCCCTGAAAAAATCAAGGAACGGCTCGCAGAATTTGAGCAGCAATTTCGCAATGGTGATGGCTATGCCCTGATCAGGGCGCTTGGCTTTTGTGCTGTTTTGAATCTCTACATCCCTAAATGGGTTGTTGACGGCCTTTGCGCGCTGGATGAAGGCCTCAGCAATTTAAGATATGAAACCCCTGATGAGGCATTGAGATGGGGTCGGCAGAGCTACCAGAACATGCCTTCCAGAAAATCCAGCCTAACCGACAAATCGGCCATTCTTCATTTAATCCATAATGCCGCTGACCTAAAATTTAACTACTTTTCGAAAGGTGAAAAAAGACCTGACGGGGCAACATTTAGCCACGGAGAGGGGCTAGATGTTATCGCCAAAAAGCTCAGCGAAAATCAAGCTATCCAGAAGCAGTTGCGCTATAAAACTCCATCAAAAAATCGAGCAACCGAAGACAACCCCAACCCCGAACAAACAGGCGATCTCGTGACCGAAGACGACCTGAAGCGCATGAAAAAAACAAGCGCAATTAAATCGATCACCCAAGCTAAAAATGACCCGAACACCAATCACGCGTGGTGCGTCGCATCGGTTGATGATGGGAGTATAGAATGGCTGATTGAGAATGTCCGTAAGCGCCGCCCACTCGAATAATTTACCGTTCTTTCACGGGATAATTTTTATTTTTTTTAGCCTCTACACACCTTTTCAATCCTTTTAAGCTGGCCTCGAAGCGTTGCAAATCCATGCGGCGTATCACGAGGAACAGCGATGAAAAAAGAAACCACAGAAGACCCAAAATATCCGCAGTTAATTTTCCCGCCTAAGGCTCTGGAAAAGGCGCTTGATATTTCCTCAACAACGCGATGGCGGTGGGAAAGAGACGGAAAAATTCCAGCTCATGACCTTGAAATAAATGGCAAGCCACGATATTCGGCTAAGCGCCTCCAGGAAGTATTTGATGCCATTCTCGGCTCTGCGGCATAGGGGGTGGTCATGTCTAAAAACCGCCTCTACACATGGGCCGATTATGAGGCCGCGAAAGCCGCACTCCCCAAAGGTCTTTCGCCCGTTCAGCGAGATCAAGCTATCGGTCGCCTGCTTAAGGAGATGGGCTTATGAGCAATTCAGCAAAAGCGCAGAGGCTGAAAATTCTCGATGGCCTGAAAAAGGCTGGCCCCAAGGGTTTGACCACATTGCAAATTCGGGAAAATCTTGACGCTATGCATGCAGGCGGCAGGGTGATGGAGCTTCGCCGCCAAGGCCATGTGATACACACCATTTGGACAATCGACATCAATGCCCAGGGCCATGCCCACCGGGTAGCCCGTTATGTCTTGATGCGCGAAAAGGTGGCGGCATGAAATACTCGATTGTCGTTAACCAAGTGGGTGTGGTTGATGCGGGTCTGTCTGATCAAACTGACTTGGTGGATTGGTCGATTTTGGATTACATCCTCACCTGGTCAACAAACCCAAAAGCCCAGCGTCTAGGTGAAGCAGTTTGGGTGAACTACAGGCACCTAATCGCGGAAATGCCACTCCTGGGTTTACGGTCAAAAAGTGCTGTTGCCAACCGCATAGAAAAACTCCGCAGGCTCGACCTGATTAAGACGAGGGCTGACGAAAATCAGCGCGTTTTCGTCCAATTGACCGAACGATTTCACGAGATTGTTTGTTTTCGAGGAAGCCAACCACCTGTTCACCAAAATGAACGGGGTGTTCAAACTGATGAACTGACCGTTCACGAGGGTGAACATTTATTAGTTAATCAAAACAGTAAATCAAAACAGACACCTTCGGCATCGAAGATGCCGCCATGTCCGCATGAAAAAATCATCGAGATTTATCACAAGCGTTTTCCTCTTGGCCGAAAGGTATTGCTATCCAGATACCACGGAAGCAATCGTGAAAAACAATTAACTCAACGCTGGCGTGAAACTCCTAAACACCAATCTCTTGAATTCTGGGAAACATATTTTTCCGCAGCTTCGGGAATTCCCTGGATGACTGGCAATACAGAACGGGGGTGGGTGGCTGACTTCGGTTATCTGACAAAACGCGCTGGCTTTGATAAGACATTGGAGCAGGTGGTTGAGCATGAATAACCTGGACAACGCAGCGGAGCAAAACGTCATTGGCGGCTTGCTGTTGTTGATGGACTTGAGCAGCGAACCGGCCCAGAAAGTATTTTCCCTGCTGAAGCCTTCGAGCTTTTGCGATCCAGAGCTGGCCTTCGCATTTGAGATTATGCAGAGATTGGAGGCCCGTGGAGATCGTGCCGATATTTTCACTGTTGAGGCTGAAGCGAAACGAGACAAGCGGTATCGGGAAAGCTTTCAGGATTACATCGTGGAACTGTCCAGCAATTGCCCATCGTCTGCAAACATCAGGGCCTATGCGGAGGGTGTCAGACACAAAGCAATCGAGCGCACTGCCGTTCAGTCGCTTAATCAAGCCCTCGCCCTGATTACCGATAGAACCAACGGCGATATTTTTCAGCGTATCGGGCTGGCTGAATCTGTCCTGAATGCGATCAACGACAGAGCCATGCAGAAAGGCGGATTACAGCACGTTAAGGACATTGGCAAGGGTTGGTTGGGGCAGGTGGTGGATCAAGTCGAGAGAGGCGTTCGCGGCTTCACACTGGGTATTGATGCACTGGATCGCCTGTTATACCCGAAGCGCGTCCCTGCTGGTTCTCTGGTTGTCGTTGGGGCAAGGCCCAAGATGGGCAAAACCGCCATGATGGGGAAGATTCTGGCCCACTACGCACTCCAACGGAAAGAGGCCGTTGCCTGCTTCTCGCTTGAAATGCCGAATGTCCAAATTTATGAACGTTTGATCGTTGGCGAGTCGCATGTAGACCCGCAAATCTTCTACCGGTCAGCCAATGACGCTGATGATTGGAGCCGCGTTACAACGGCAGCTGGGCGTTTTAACGAGTCGGCCCTGTACATAGACGACACTCCCTGCGTTCGGCTCTCTCACGTGCTTAGAGAGGCTCGTAATCTCCACAAGCGCCACAAGGTTGGTCTGGTTGCTGTTGACTACCTGACGCTGATGGAAGCCGACACGTCAGAGCGAAACGATCTTGGATATGGGCGTATTACCAAAGCCCTAAAGAACCTGGCGAAAGAGCTAGATTGTGTTGTTCTCCTGCTGACCCAGTTGAATCGCCAGCTTGAATCTCGCCCAGACAAAAAACCGCTTCCTAGTGACTCCAGAGACACCGGCCAGATAGAACAAGATTGCGATTTGTGGATCGGCCTGTATCGAGAAGGCGCTTATACCGACCATCCTGAAGACGACAGGACAGAGGTTCTAGTGCGGATGAACCGACATGGCCGAACCGGCACTGTGTTCATCAAGCAG
>DDNV01000012.1:81897-84030 GCA_002341315.1 Cellvibrionales bacterium UBA2511 | reverse complement strand
ATCATCGTGGAGACCGAAGACCAGACACGCAGAGAAGCAAGACCCAGAGCACGGGGCATAAGTTATTAGCAAGCGAAAACGACAAACGGAGAACAACCATGAAAGACGACCTGAAAACTCCCACATCCTCGCCGACAAACGTTGGTTCGTTCGGCGGCGGTCGAGATGTGTACAAAACCACAAACTCGGCAGGCAATCCCGGCTTCAGCGACCGGGCCGATGGTCTCAATCGAGGCCAACTGAGGCAGTCAAGCAGTGATGGCCTGAGGCCAGATATGGTGCGCCCTGTGGATTCCGAGATTAAAAGCTCAAGGCCTTCTAAAACTCCAGGCCAGGCCCGAAACTTCGGCAACCATGTCATTCCTCAGGGTGACTATGATGGCCCGACCAATGTGCGAGACGCGGGGGTGGCTATTCGTACTGGCATTGATAACTTGGCCGACTACGGCACCAGACCATTGCGGGCTGGTGCTGGTGCTTATTTTGGTGGCATGCGCGATTTGGCTGCCGGGATCATCACCAAGAAAACCACGGCGGAAGCAGCGGATGATCTTGCTGCTGCAACTGCTGCTCCGGCCAACAATTCTGAACTCAAGACAATAGACGTTCGCTCTGGCCAAACAGCTGTGGATGGTGTTGGGTATAAGAACATCGACGGCAACGACATTTATGAAACAACCAACTCAGCGGGAAACCGGTCTTACTCCGATCATGGCGCACTAGCTGGTGATCAGAAAGTTGCTGCTGGAAAAATTGATAAAGCTGCCGCCCCTCGGGAGCTGACAAATGTAGTAGACAGCACTTTTTTCAAAGGGCCGAAGGGGTTGGATCGCAGGCAGGAAGCAGCGCTTGATCCGCGAGTACGCGCAGCCCGTGCCGAGGCCATTGCCCGAGGCGATTTGAAAGCCGCAGAACGCTCCTTGATGTCGACTTCAGAGCTTGAACAAGTGAAACTTAAGGAGCGGATGGAGAAAGGTCGACAAGCGGCTTATGATCGTAATCCTGTTGCCACCTACGCCGTTGATCAAGACTCGCTTGCCGCTTACAACCGGCAAAAGGCAGAGACAGAGCAGTCAAATTACAACCGGAAGAAAGATGGCCTAACTCGCAGCGATTCTCAAGCCAGGTTGTCACTCGACAGAAGCAAAACCATTGCGAAAATCATTGCCGATTTGGACGCCAGCATGACCTTCCCAAAGGATATGACCATTGAGAAAAAGCAGGAATTTGCCGAGCAATTACTTGATAGTAACTTGCCCGCTTACAGTGGTTACGGAGCGATTGGGGAAGACCCGGACACCGAAGCGGTAGAAATCGTAAATTCCTTTCCGGGGTAACGGTAGGTAGGAAGTGGTGAGATTCTGAGCGCGGGAAGAAGTGGGGAGGAATTGACAAGGTTGCGAGCCGTGGCTACTCTTTACTTGTAGCCTCGCAATTCTCGAACATCCCTGGGCAATTGGAGCCCAGACCGTTCGTTGAATGCGGGGCTTCTTTTTTAATGTGGTGGTGGTATGAAGCTAACAGCCAAACAAGAAGCCTTTGCGACTGCTTATTGCACGAATGGCGGCAATGCTTCAGAGGCGTACCGATCTGCTTATGATGCCAAGAAGATGAAGCCGGAGTCGGTATCGGTTAAGGCTTCGGAATTACTAAAAAACGGTAAGGTTGCGGTAAGGGTCGAAGAGATCCAGTCGAAGGCCAAAAACATTGCTGAAAAGAAGCTGAATATCACTGTTTCTAAGAAGCAGGAGTGGTTGAAAGAGGTTATAGAGCGCAGCTTGAAGCATGAACAGGCAAGAGATAACGAAGGCAACCCGATGGGTGACTTCAAATTCAATGCGTCTGCGGTCATATCAGCCATCAACGAGCTGAACAAGATGGACGGCGATCACGCTGCCAGCAAAGTGGACATGACGGCAATCGTTAGCCTGGCGGACTTTGCAGACTCGCTACCTGAATGACATTAAATGAGCGACAGGCCGGAAAGCTGACAAAGCTGGCCAACGATTTTGAGTATTTCGCGCCAACCTGCTTAAAGATACTCGATAAAAATGGTGAGATACGCCCGTTTGTGTTGAACAGGGCACAGCGGTACGTGCACCAGCGGCTTGGAGAGCAGGCAAAATAGGCAAA
>DDNV01000012.1:73235-81709 GCA_002341315.1 Cellvibrionales bacterium UBA2511 | reverse complement strand
AGCAGGCAAAATAGGTCGGTAATCGCACTTGGAATCTATCGTTATGGAATACGCCCCGCACATACTCATTGCCGCCACCTTCCTTGGCTGCTTGCTGTACGTCCGCCGGAAGATCCGCAAAGGTCGACGCAACAGAAACTCTCGACCTCGCACCAGACGACCAGCCAGCTTTAAAACCCGAAACGATCTTGTTTGCGTCATGCACGCTGACGGCACCACCACGCCCGGTTTCACGGAAAAGAGAGGGAGTTGACCTTTTCGGCTGGTGCTTTTTCTTTGGTTTAGCGACCTTCACTGGCTGCGCTATACTGTTGTCTTGATTGCTTTCTTGCGTAGCGTTCGCGGTTCCCTGACCGGACATTTCAGGGTTTCCGGCAAAGCGAGACTGAGTGCCGGGCTCAGTGAGAGGTGACTGCGCAGCCTCCCAAAGCAGTTCATTTGCGCTGGGATCGATTGATTGGGGAGTGGTGCCGTCTTGCTCCTGATCGAGTGTCAGCGGATCGGTGGACTCTACAGCAGGCTCAACTGCTCCTCTTGACGCTCCGTCTTGTCCGGGCTCAGTATCAACTCCAGCTCCTCCGGGCTGAACCACGCCGTCAGCAGTGGGCTGATTTCCTTGATTGGCAGCGGGCTGTGTTCCGGGTTGTCCGCCTGTTTCATTTATAACGCCTTGATTTGATTGCTGTTCTTGTCGTCCGGTTTCTTGACCGGTTCTTTGTTCTGCGGGCTGCTCTGTTCTTTCTGCCCGGCCAGTTTCTCCCTGTGAGCCCTGATCTTGGCGGCCACTTCCTTGATTGTTTTCAGTGGTGTTCTGCCTGTAGCTTCCGAGTTCTGCATAGATAAGCCCTGCTATCTGGTTGTCGTTCATTTCCGGGTTGGATTCAATTATAGAATCAACGTCAGACTCTTGCAGCAATGGCCGGGTTGCGCTCCATGTCGGATTGCTCAAAGTGGGGCGCGGCTTCCCGTTACCGTACGCTATACTTCTATTGCTTTGGCCTTGAGCGATGGGGGCACCCTGACCGAGATCATTTTCAGGCGTGTCAGCGTATAAGGGCTGTTGCTCGGTGACAGTAGGCGTGGGTTCGTTCCCGCCTCAAAGAAAATCCCCCATCAACTGTTCAAAGAAGATAAGGTTCAGATAAGGGTTCAGGACCTGAATAGAGAAGAGCAAAGGGATTTTAGGGTAATGTCTTCAGTGGGTTCGCTATTGATTTGATTGTGCTACTACCGCTAGATGATAGGGTTTTTTATGAAAAGAATGCTGTTGGTCATCCTAGTTACTATGCTCCTGCCTCAGTCATTGCAGGCGAGTTTTTGGGGGCCATCAAGCTATGATGAATGCGTTGTGGATGAAGCAAAGTCATTTACTGGCCCTGTACCGGTAGCAGCACTACGCTCTATCCGGCGCATTTGTCAGGAGCGTTTTCCAGATCCGGCTCCGGTTGAAGCTAATGCTTGTATTGCAAAAAATGATACTTCCAGAAAGAGGTGGTCTCACGTTATCACGGCCACCAAATTTAGATTTATGACAGCCAGCCAGCGAGAAAATGCGCGTACGACGTTCTTTGATAACAACGTGTCCAAACTAGCCACCGAGAAGGTAACTATTGAAGAGTTGAGGAAGTGGTGGGATAGGCAAACATACCCGGCCCGATATGTCCCGTGCAAATAGCATGATCAAAGTTTTGCTTTGAAGTAAAAGCCACATGAAAAGGGTATTTATTCTAGCTGTTACAAGTATCACATCATGGCAGCAAACTGGAAGAAAGGAGTCTTGCCAATGATATTGTCATTTGTTTTTAGCGCAATTATTGCTTACTTAATTGCTTATAAATGGCCAACAAAGAAGGCTGCTTTTGTGGGTGGATTGGCCGCATGCCTTATTGGGTGGTTTCTTGGTGCTATTGCCATTACCGCACTAACAACTGGAAGCCCTTCCGACGCTGCCCTTGTCGGGTTCACCCAAGGTATCTGGTTCGCTCTTACGGGAGCCGTTGTTGGTTCTATCGTTGGGATAAAACATTCAAGTCAAAGTTGAGCTTAATACTCATGCGGCCTCCGAGATTCTGGGTATTTGCTTGGCTGGCAAATGTTTATTGGACGTTAGTTTGAGCAGCTGGCCGTTGATCTTGGAGCCTTGGTATCGGGAAGGGTTCAGTTGGGCGTGGGTCACTCCCACCCCAAAGACCCCCCCCTCCACTGCTCAAAGATAGTAAGGTTTTGGTAAGGGTTGCAGAACTGGAAGGGCGGCCGGCTCGTTCAAGTATGATTTGAACTCCAGCCCGTCATCCATGATTACCCCCTCTCGCTTTCCAGCTGGGCAATCTTTGCCTTCAGCTCGTGAATCTCAGTCCTGGCACCATCGTAGCCCAAGGACAGCAGGGCTGCGCTGATTTCAGCCAAGTACAGCACGCCATAAATAGCAGCGTTGGTGGTGATGTCGAGATCCTCGCTGGCGGCAGTCCTGAGCTGCTCAGTGGCGCACTGTAGGACCATGCTGGCATCATCCATGGCGTCGCTCCAACTCTTATTGCTGAACCGTACTGACGAGATGCTCATACGCTTATCGTTGGCCATTGGTGTATCATTTAAAGTGTTCATGCTTTCGTCCTATTTGATGGTTTGAACATGGGGCTGCGGTGTTGCCGCACCGTTAGCCCCGACTATTCGCCCAGGCGGGCAAATTTTTCTAGGCTCGTTGTTTCCTCTTGATGTGCGTTACATTGGTGTTGGCTGAATCAACGTAGGCAGCCCAGGCGTTCATCATTTTGAACCGCTTTTTCAGCAAATCTCCCCGCGCATATGCCTTCTCAGTCTCGTCACTCAGCCCGTGTGCGATGGCGAATTCGGCTATTCTGTGGGGAAATCCGGTTTCTTCGCCGATATAGTCTCTGAAGGTTGATCTGAAACCATGAACAGTGATGTCTTTTCTGCCCATCCGTTTAAGTACTGCTGACATGCCGCCGTCGCTAAGGGGCTTGCCAATCTTGCCGCCAGGGAAAACGAACAGGTTATCTCTTGGTAGGCTTTCCAGGAGTTCCACCGCCGCGTCAGAGAGCGCTACACGATGTGCTTTCCTGGCTTTCATCCGGGCTTTTGGTATGTCCCATATCTTTCTTTCTAGGTCGAATTCATCCCATGTGGCGAACCTGACCTCGCTGGTGCGTGAGGCTGTCAGAATGGTGAATCTCAGCGCTTTGGCGGCTACGCCTTGTTGTTTGATTAGTTCCCGCATAAAGCTCGGCATATCGTCATAGGGGAGAGCGGGGTGGTGTTTCTCTGTGCCTGCTTTTTCGTGCCTGATCTCCATGACTTTGCTCGGTTTTGGGTAAGTTTTGTCTAGCAGGCCTTTCCAGATCGCGGGGTTCCTGTCTTGTCGGTAGCCGCTGGCTATGGCGTAGTCGAGGATTGACTCGATACGCTGGCGCAACCGCCTGGCGGTTTCGGTCTTCGTGAACCAGATGGGGTCCAGGCATTCTCTGACGTGCGCAGTTTCAATATCGCAGACTGGGAGATTGCCAATAACCGGGTAAACATAGTCGCGCAGGGTGTTACGCCACTGGTTGCGGTGTTTGTTGTTACTCCACTGGGTTTCCATGATGTCGATAAACTTTTCCGCGCAGACCTCGAAGGTCATTGCCTTGTTGGCGGCTTCTCTCTTGGCGTGTTCACCGATAGCTTTGTTTTTCTGCTTCTCTGTCAGTGGATCTATCCCGGCTTTAACCTTCGGTCTGAGTCGGTCACGTTCTTTCCGTGCCTGTGCCAGGGTGAACTTGGACAGGCTGCCAATTCCATACTCCCGACGCTTGCCTTCAATCTGGTAACGATACATCCAACTTTTAGAGCCGCTGCTTGACACCTGAAGGTAAAGACCATCCGAGTCGGCATAGCGTCCTTTCTGTTCTAGCTTCTTGATTGAGTCAGGAGTCAGCATCTCTAGTTACCAATTTACCCACCATTTACCCACCACAATATTTGAAATAATTTGATGGGTCAAGAAATAGTGTGAAATGTATATATTGGATTAAATGCCTTAATAATAAGGGTTTTTTTGAGTATTTTGCGTTCCATTCTATTTCATACAATTGCATAGTTAGGCGGTCGTCCGGTCCGCCATTATTTTAAAAAGCCACCCATCCGGGTGGTTTTTTTATGGGAAGAACTTTCAGAGACGAGAATCCGCGAAGCGGTTCGACCGATTGGTGCAGCCAATCAGGGCGCCGGAGGAACGACGGCGGGGTTTACCCGAATGCCTCACGAGTCCGTGTCGTCCGCCACTGTATAAAAAGCCATTTGTCGGGTTTGTGCCAGTTTATTGCCCTGTAGTAGTACAGTTCCCAATGGTTCTCGTGTTTTCCCCTTTGGCTGTTACCTTGCCAGGTTCGGTTATAATAAGCAGGGTAACGGCAAGAACTGTGCGGGTTTTTATCCTGTTGCTGCTAAATTATCAGGTTAGTCCCACTGCGTTTTTTAAACCCGTGTGGGTAAATGATCCCTTTCATTTCAGCGTCTTTTGCTCTACCTTGAGGCCAATCGTTCCTTTGATTTAACCCAGTTGATCTGGAAAGGTATATTCATGAAAGACCTTGATACAAAGATGGAAGAGACCACTGCGACCCACTGGGATCAGTGGTTTGAAATGCTGACGGTTTTTAAAGCGGAAAAGGGCCACTGTCTGGTACCTCATAATTACAAGACCCCGGAGGGTTACCCTCTTTGGTACTGGGTGCGGAAAATGTGCCGGGACAAAGCCAGGGGCGAACTTTCAGAAGATCAGATTGAACGACTGAACAGTCTGGAGTTCGTATGGGACCTGCAGGACCTGCCCTGGGAGAAGGGGTTTGCTGAATTACAGATCTACAAGGCAGAGTTCGGCGATTGCCTGGTTCCCGATGGTTATGTGACCAGAGAGAATTATCCCCTTGGCCTGTGGACATGGAAGCAACGCTATTTTGAGGGCAATTACCCCAGAGAAAAATATCACCGGCTCGCCGATCTTGGCTTTGTCTGGGATTTGCGTGAATACGCATGGGACTGTATGTACGCTGCGCTTGAAGCCTATCAGAAAGAGTACGGTGATTGCCTTGTGCCAGAGGGTTATATGGTTGAGGGGGAAGTTGATCTCAGTATGTGGGTAACCAGGCAGCGTTTAGATTTGGCACGTAATTATCTTACACAGGGAAAGCTGTCAAAATTGAACAGGCTGGGATTCTGCTGGGCGACGGCTGATGATCTGCCGCACGTGTTGTTTGTACCGGGAGACAACAGTAAAAAAAATAATGTTTCAACTTCAAGCCGCCCGCTTTAATACGAGCTGGTAGGAGATGGCTGGTCTGGTGGCCCTGAGAATCATTGTGACCCTGTTCCCAATGATTCTCGGTCGCCAGCTTATATCTCCAATAGCATACGTTGCTGTACGGACTCCCGTGTCGACCTTGTCTCCCACCATGTATGTACCTTCATTAAAACCCGTTTGGCCTGGGTTTCGGTTTAACCGGATGTTGCCGGGTTTCTCATAAGAAGTTTCATGACCCTCGACTGTTTACACTGGCGCTTCAACGGCTCCTGACGATACCGGGCTCTATTCCCCACAACGCATCTTTATCACCCTTTTTGGGCGAAACCGATAAGATTCTGGGTATATAATCCAACAGTATTCATAAAGAGGCTCTTCCGGTTACTCCATGACTGACTTCAAACACATTGCGCTGGTGGCCAATATCCAGTTGCCAGAGATTGTAGATTCGCTGAAGCGACTGATCACTTTTCTGACAGAATCCGGCTATCAGGTGTTGCTTGAGCAAAAAACGGCGGAACTGGTCGGCGACAGCCAATTACCGGTATTTGATAGTGACAGTCTAGAGACGTCCGTGGACCTTATCATTGTCGTTGGAGGCGATGGCAGTATGCTGAGCGCTGTGCGCAGCTTGGTGAGATATGATATTCCTTTGTTGGGTGTCAATCGGGGTCGACTGGGTTTTCTTACCGATATCCTGCCGGATGAAATGGAATCACAGATGAAACGGGTGCTGGCCGGGGAGTTTATTCTCTCCAGCCGTTTTCTGCTGGATGTTTCCATTAGCAGAAAAGGTACTGTAATCGGAACCGGTGCAGCACTGAATGATGTGGTGCTTCACCCAGGGAAATCTGTCCGGATGATGGAGTTTGAGCTGTATATCGATGGGCAGTTTGTCTACAGCCAGTGTTCCGATGGTCTGATTGTTTCTACCCCGACGGGATCTACAGCCTATGCGCTCTCCGGGGGTGGGCCGATCATGCATCCCAATCTGGATGCAATTGTTCTGGTGCCGATGAATCCCCATACGTTGTCCAGTCGACCCATTGTCGTGGGCGGCAAGAGTGATATTGAAATCAGGGTGGGGTCCCGCAACGAGCTGCACCCGTTGGTCACCTGTGACGGTCAGACCGACCTGCAGTCCGAGCCCGGTGATATCATTCAGATCCACAAGAAAGCCCGCCAGGTGCAGTTGATTCATCCGGTCGCACACAATTTTTATGAGACCTGTCGTACCAAGCTTGGGTGGGGCAGTCGATTGGGTATCGATGAACGCACCAGTGATCGCATCAGTAGGCTGGTCAACTAATTGCCATGAATGAACTGGATTCAACCTGGACACATGTGGCAGACATCCCCGCTCAGCTTGATATGGGCGATCTCTATACCCGGTTAAACAGCTTGGGTATATCCCATCAGCTCAAACTCCATGGTGAGTGGGTTCAACTGTGGATCGAATATCCCGAGCAGTTACCGCAGGTTGTCAGTCTGTTGGAGGAGGCGAGGTCAACATTTTCTCCCGTCATATCGGGTCCCCCCGCCTTGAGTTTTCAGCAACAGTTACAAAAGGTCCCGGTAGTCTTGCTTCTGCTGTTGCTCAGTGTCATCGGCGCCGCTTTGGTCAGTCACGCGTTTCCACTGGTGCACTGGTTGACCTTCCAGGACTACCTTTTGGTCGGCGAAAATATTCGCTTTGAGTATGCGGAGATCGCTCTGGGTCGGGGTGAATACTGGCGGTTGGTGACGCCGGTTTTTTTGCACTTTGGTATTTTTCATCTGGCATTTAACTGCCTCTGGCTGTGGGAGTTGGGGCGGCGAATCGAAACCCTTGCCGGCAGTCTGCACATGTTGATGATTGTTCTGTTGATGGCGATTGCCTCTAACCTGGGACAATACCTGTGGAGCGGTCCTGCGCTGTTTGGCGGTATGTCCGGTGTAGTTTATGGTCTGCTCGGCTATATCTGGATAAGAAACCGGGTGTCTCCCAGGCCAACACTCTCTCTTCCCGGAGGGTTACTGGGCTTCATGCTGATCTGGCTATTGGCCGGGATGAGCGGCTTTATGGAGCTGTTGATGGGGGTCAATATCGCCAATGCCGCCCATGCGATCGGCCTGATTAGTGGCATGGTGCTGGGTGGCTGGGCCGGGTCTATCGATTCCGGCGGACGACGTCAGTAGCTGGTATAATTTTCCACAGACATAAATCCTTAAAGTAGTGGTTGGGTGACAGCTGCTACCGAGTTGTCACTGAGGTAAACCATGGATTTTCAGCAACTGATCGATTCCATCACCCCCGATATTTACGAAAGCCTCAAGCTGGCTGTGGAACGGGGCAAATGGCCCGATGGCAGAAAGCTTACCGCAACTCAGCGGGAGCACAGTATGCAGGCAATTATTGCCTACGATCTCCGCCACACACCTGAAGACCGGCGCGTTGGCTATATTCCGCCCAAAAAAGTCCCGTCCAAGAAAAAAACTGAACCCTGTGACACCAATAAGCGGTCTGATCACAGCGATGACCCGCAGCCCCTCAAATGGCAGTCGTAATTAATGCCTGATTATTCGGGACACCTCAAGAAAATGCGGGTAGCTCTGGCGGACGGCCCGGTGCAGTACGGTTTGCCGCTGGACGACGAGTGCCTGCCGTTGAACGATCTGCTTGGTCAAACCCTACGTATTCAGTACAGCGGTACAATTCACTGTATTCATTGTGGCCGGCGCAGTAACAAGAGTTTTAGTCAGGGCTACTGCTATCCGTGTTTCACGAAACTGGCGCAGTGTGACACCTGCATTGTCAGTCCGGAAAAATGCCATTATTTCGAGGGCACCTGCCGGGAGCCGGAATGGGGTGAACAACATTGTATGGTGGATCATATTGTCTACCTGGCCAATTCCTCCGGGGTGAAAGTTGGCATTACCCGCGAGAGCCAGCTGCCGACACGCTGGATTGATCAGGGAGCCTTACAGGCACTGCCCATCATGCGAGTGAAGACCCGCCAGCAGTCCGGTTTGGTGGAGGATGTTTTACGCCAGTATGTGGCAGACAAAACGAACTGGCGCACCATGCTGAAGGGCGAGATTGTTCCCGCCGACCTGCCGGCTATTCGGGATGCACTATTTGATCGGACTGAAACACAGCTGACTGCTCTGGAAGACCGTTTTGGTCTTCAGGCTC
>DDNV01000012.1:69064-73137 GCA_002341315.1 Cellvibrionales bacterium UBA2511 | reverse complement strand
CCGTTTTGGTCTTCAGGCTCTCCAGCGACTCGATGATGCAGTCCCCATGAATATTGATTACCCGGTGCTGGAATACCCAACAAAAGTGACCAGTTACAATCTGGATAAGGTGCCTTCGTTAGAGGGAACCCTGCTGGGTATAAAAGGCCAGTATCTGATTTTTGACAGCGGGGTCATCAATATTCGCAAATACACAGCCTACCATGTAGAAGTGACCCATTAATTATGATGATGAGAGATGCCCAGCCGGGCAATATTTACCTGAAAGACTACAGGGCCCCACGCTACCTGATCGATAAAACAGCGTTGCGGGTAGAAATTCGCCAGGATGACACCGTTGTCCTGGCCACACTGGAAATGCGGCGCAACCCCGATGCCAATGACCGGGAAACCAGCCTGGTGCTGGATGGCCAGGGTCTGTCGCTGCAATCTCTGAGTATCGACGGAAAGCCGTTGACGCCCGAGCAGTTCAGCGCGACGGCAGACGAGTTGTTTATCCACGAGGTGCCCGAGCAGTTCACCCTGACATCGGAAGTGATTATTCGTCCGAAGGAAAATTCGTCCCTGGAGGGGTTGTTCAAATCCCGCACCATCTACTGCACCCAGTGTGAAGCAGAAGGTTTCCGAGGTATCACTTACTACCTGGATCGCCCCGATGTGATGTCGGAATTTACCACGACAGTGGTGGCCGACCAGGCCGAGTGTCCGGTATTGCTGTCTAATGGCAACCTGTTGGAAACCGGCGAGTTACCCGATGGCCGCCACTGGGCAACCTGGCACGATCCCTTTCTCAAGCCCGCCTACCTGTTTGCACTGGTGGCGGGTGAATTGTCTGTGGTGGAAGACAATTTCACCACCTGCAGTGGCCGCAATGTGGTGCTGCAGCTCTATGTGGAAGCCAAGGACCTGGAGAAATGTGATCACGCCATGACCTCCCTGAAAAATGCCATGCACTGGGATGAAGAGGTCTACGGTCGCGAGTACGATCTCGATCTGTATATGATCGTGGCGGTGGACGATTTCAATATGGGGGCCATGGAGAACAAGGGCCTCAACATCTTCAACACCTCCTGCGTGCTGGCCCATCAGGCCACTACCACCGACGATGGTTTCAATCGGGTAGAGGCTGTGGTGGCCCACGAATACTTCCACAATTGGTCCGGCAACCGTGTTACCTGCCGGGACTGGTTTCAGCTGAGCCTGAAAGAGGGCTTTACCGTGTTCCGCGATTCGCAGTTTTCTGCGGACATGGGGTCTCCGGTGGTCAAGCGGGTGGAAAATGTCAATATGCTCCGCACGGTGCAATTTGCTGAAGATGGCGGCCCGACGGCCCACCCGGTGCAGCCTGCATCCTATATGGAGATCTCCAATTTCTACACGGCCACCATTTATGAGAAGGGGGCTGAGGTGGTGCGTATGATTCATACGCTGCTGGGTCCGGAATTATTCCGTCGCGGCTCTGATCTCTACTTTGAGCGCCACGATGGCCAGGCTGTCACCATCGAAGATTTTGTCGCTGCCATGGCCGAGGTCAGTGGCAGGGATTTCAGTCAGTTCATGAACTGGTACCGCCAGGCCGGCACACCCCGCTTAACGGTCACCAGTGATTACGATGATCAGCAGCGACAGTTCAGTTTACACTTTTCGCAGAGCTGCCCGCCCACTCCCGAGAGCCAGAACAAACAGCCTTTTCATATTCCGGTAACGGTGGGGCTGGTGACAGACGCAGGGGATTTGCCGCTGAGTCAGGCGGGTGAAACCAGTCGGGTTGTGGAAATTACCGAAGCCGAGCAGACAGTAGTTTTTGAGCACATCGATTGTCGACCGGTGCCATCTCTGCTGCGCAATTTTTCGGCCCCTGTAAAACTGAATTATCCCTATAGTTTTGATGAATTGGGTTTTTTAATGGCCCATGATAGCGATGGCTTCAACCGCTGGGATGCTGGTCAGCGGCTCTCCATCGCGTTAATGCAGTCGTTGAGTAAGGATTTTCGTAGCGGTGAACCACTGCAACTGGATAGCCGTTTGCCAGAGGCTTTTGCCAAGGTGCTGGATGAAACCGGGGCCGATCAGGCCATGCAGGCACTGGTGCTGACCCTGCCTACTGAGTTTCTGCTGGCAGAGTTGTCCGACGTGATTGATGTAGAAGCCATTCATCAGGTTCGTCGCTTTGTCTGTGGTGAGCTGGGAAAAACTCTGGCGCCCGCTTGGCGTAAAGCCTATCTGGATAACGTGCAGTCACAATATGCGTTTTCCGGTGTTGCCATGGCGCGGCGGAGTCTGAAAAACCTTTCCCTGCGCTATCTGTTGAACAGTGGTGTCGAGGATTCCCTGTCACTGGCCCATGACCAGTTTATGACCGCGGACAACATGACCGACCGGTTGGCAGCATTGTCCGGACTGGTTAATGACCCGCGGGACGCCGCGGTGAAACTGGCAGAGAAGGCGCTGGAGAAATTCTACCAGGATTGGCAACAGGAGCCACTGGTACTGAACCAGTGGTTTCAGGTACAGGCGTCCTGTATGCGTCCGGGCGGCCTGGAACGGGTGAAAAAACTCATGCAGCACCCTGCATTTGACTTCCATAATCCCAACAAGGTGCGTGCTCTGGTGGGTGTATTCTGCAACAGTAACCCGGTTAACTTTCATCGGCAGGATGGCGCTGGCTACCAGTTCCTGGCTGATAATGTGCTGGCATTGGACAAGCTGAACCCGCAGATTGCTTCCCGTCAACTGACGCCGCTGACCAAGTGGCGACGCTATGACCTGTCGGCACAGTCACTGATGCAGGAGCAACTTTCCCGTGTGCTGGCAGCGCCTGGCTTGTCTCGGGATACGTATGAGATCGCTTCGAAGAGTCTTTGAGGGGTCGCCGTTGCACTCTGTTGACTTGATGCGGGTCAATGACAACGGTGATGAATAAGCAGACACTGATCGGGTAGATGTGCCAAACAGGTGTATCTCCAAAGTGACAGCAACCCCTGTTGAAGGGGTTTTTCATCGTTAATATTTAGGAGAGCCTCTGGCTCTCCTTTTTTTGCCTGCTGTGCTGACGACCCCTTCGAGTTGATTACCTGGCAGTGGTTTTTTTTGTTCGTTTTTTGTTATTCAGGTGATCATGAAGTGCGAGGAATTGCTGGGTCAGCGGATGACTGGGCGCATAGTGAATCAGCGGTTTTCCCGCCTGATGTGATTCGCGCATTTTCACCGACTGATTCAGATAGATGGGCAGCACCGGGTGCTTTTCTGCAATCAGCTCATTGATGATTTGTGTCGGCAAATTGGCTCTCGGCTGAAACTGATTGGCGATGATTCCTTCGATCAAGAGGTCTTCGTTGTGATCATCCCGTATTTCGCCAATGACATGCAGAATGTTGTACAGGGCATGTCGAGAAAATGCGTCGCAATCGAAGGGGATCAATACCCGGTCGGCGCTCACCAGTGCTGAAGTGGTGTAGAAATTCATCGCCGGTGCCGTGTCAATAAATACCTGATCAAAGTGTGGTTCCAGCTTGTTTAGCAAGTCACGCAACTTGTAAATTTTGTGGCGGGATTCCAGCTTTTGTTCGATCTCTTCCAGTTCGGGGTCCGACGCCATGATCGACAGATTGGCGAAGGGTGTCTCAGTGATAAATTCAGCCGGTTTCTTCGGTGAGAGATTAAAGGACAGGGTCTGAGAAAAGTAATCGGCAATGGTGTTGGCCGTATCGGGATTTTCACCCAGTAGATACTGGGTAGAGTTGCCCTGTGGATCTAGATCGAGTAACAGTGTCCGTTTCCCACTGTTGGCAGCGATAGCCGCCAGATTGCAGGTGATACTGGACTTGCCTACACCGCCTTTTTGATTGAAAACAACTCGACGCATACTCTGGACCCTTGCCTAGCGTTGAAATGGATGGCTTTTCGGTAAAGCATCCTGCATGAAAAATGCCAAATTGTCATTTTATGGAATCCCCTGATTGACGCGAAGCTTCTTCGCCCTCGCTGTGGGTAAGCGCTCATCAATGGGGGGGAAGTGCACAAAATAGCAGCATTTTGTGCTTTTTAATGCACTTTTTACAGGCGTGCTTCCC
>DDNV01000012.1:62899-68934 GCA_002341315.1 Cellvibrionales bacterium UBA2511 | reverse complement strand
GTTTACTTGCCATATAGCGGCGCCAGCGGCGTCCCTTTTTGATGTTTGCCCAGGCCTTTTCGGTTTTTTCTGAGCTGTTTCAACTGCTCAAAGATTGTCGGCAGGTTGACATTCTCCGGGGCGGCGCCGCTGTAGAGCGAACGATCCAGCGCATCCAGTGTTTCGGCCAGTTCGTCACCGTTTGCCGTGGTGGCCACATCCTGCAGTGTCAATAAGGGCCTGTCCCAGTATACCCTTGCCCAGCGCAGCAGGGCATGACGGAATGCCCGTGGGTTATCGCCTTTGGATTGCCGTTGGAGTTCGGCAAACAATGTGGTCTCTCGGGGCTCATCCACCGTTTCTACCGGGGTGACGTTCAATGCCGGTTGACGACGGCTCTTGCGCCACAGCAGGAACAATACTGCGACGGCGATCAGGAGCACAAGATTCACACTGATCAACATCCATACCAGCAGGCTGGATTCCTGAGCTACAACGGGTGCAACCATGGGTTCGGTTGCGTTGCTGTTGTCGCTTTCATCCGTTTCGGTCACGTCCGGCTTCAAGCCTGCAGCGGCTTTCACTGTCAGTGTGCGTTGTTCAAGGACCGTTTGCCTCAGTTGCTGGTTGACGGTGTCCCACCACTGGACTGTAACTGGGGGCAGTGTGATGGTTCCTGCCCTGGATGGAACAATGGCCATGGATTCCACCCGTGAACCGATCACACCACTGCTATCGCCGCTGTTATCCATCTGGGGCTGGTCAGGGTAGATTTTGTAACCATCGCCATCGGGGATTTGCAGGGGAGGTAGTTGGGTCGCCGCCAGCGCCTGGGCGGTAAGCGTGATGGTTCGGGTGATCGGTTCCCCTGCCACCAGTTCATCGGGCGGGCGGCTCCAGCGTTCGGTGAGACTGAGACCCTTGGCGGGGAGCCAGGCACCACTGCCCGAATTGGCGGGGCGAGGCAGGATAGTCACTCGTTGCTCGTCCGAATAGAGTAGGACTCGCTTGCCCCGGTTTCCGAAAAGGGAGCCCGAGAAAGGGTCGCGGCGATCTGGAATGGCCGTATTCAGACGAACCTGAGGTATGACCAGTTCGCCACTGGCCTCCGGGAACAACACATATTTGATTTCGTTGACCTGATAAACCACACCATTTTCACGGGTCTGATACTGGTTTTCCGCCAGTTGCAGTATGGAGGTATTGTCTACTGATAAGCCGTCGCTGCTGAGACCAAGCAGGGGTTCTGACGTGAAAATCCGCAAAGTCAGCAACAGCTGTTCCTGAACATAGGCGGTGGTTTTGTCCAGCTCTGTTTCAACGAATATTGGTTCCCTGTTTTTTGCCGCTGGGCGGCGATCTTCCACCTGCAGGGTGATTGCCTCGCTGTTTACACCTTTAAAATCAAGCTCCGGGATCAGTATTTCCCCCGTTTCTCTGGGCAGCAGCTCCAGTAGCCATTCTGTGTAGGAAACCGCTGTGCCATTGATCAGTGAAAACTGATTTTGCTGGCGGCGAGAGAGAATCTCAAAGTCCTCTTCCAGGACAGAGAAGTCCGGCTCGCCAGATGTCTGGCTGTCGAATCGAACCCGCAACTCGACAGTTTCACCGCGATTGAGCTGGTTGCGGTCCACTGTCGCCGACAAGTTGTCAGCAGTGGCTCCGGTGCTGCCCAGCAACAGGAATAGCGGAACAAACACGTAACATAGCAGTGATCTACCCCAATCAGCGTTCATCAACTTCTACCACCTCTGTTCCTGATCGCCGGGTGGGTTAATACCACGGCGTTGCTCGAATTCACGCTTTCTTGATTCATAGCGAAATTTTTCTCTCAGTAAGCCACCGGGATCATCCGGAATTTTTCTCAGCCATTGCTCCATGGCCTGTTTTTCTTCCTCACTCATTTCCGGCAGTGACCCCGGTGATGGTTGTTCACTTTCTTCGCCATCACCGGGAGAGGGTTGCGGATCGGTCGCCTGTTCGGAGGATTCTGGCCGACTTTCTTGCTGCGATTGTTCGCCTTCCTGTTGCCCGTCTTTTTCTTCAGGGGCAGGTGGCTCGGCACTGTTCTGGTTATTGCTTCCGGACGGATTGTCAGAACCGTCATTGGCATCTTCGGGGTCCTGTTGGCCGGGGGGCTGTTGCTGGTTTTGCTGATCTTCAGGGTTTTCCGGGGAATCCTCTTTAGGCTGATCCTGTTGTCGCTGCTTAAGTTGTTCCACCAGCTCTCGATTAAACTGGGCGTCCTCCATTTCCGGTGCCAGCGCCAGGGCCTGGTTGTAGCTGGCAATGGCTTCTTCAAGCTTGCCGTCTTTTGCCAGTGCATTGCCGCGATTGTAGTGATCGATGGCTGAATCACCCTGATACAGTGCTGTCGCACGGTCGTGTTGACCGTTGCGGTAAGCGGCGGCCGCTTTCCATTGCGTGTGATTGAATTTTTCCTGTGCGGTGGCGGCATCGCCTTCCTGCAGAGCCCGCGATGCCTGCTGGTCAGGTGTCAGCCAGAGGTCATCCCAGCTCAGGGCGTGGGCGGGTACGGGTAGACCAAACAGTGGTGTCAGTATCAGGCAGGCAAGGACTATGCCGCGGCGTGAAGCAAGCACCAGTATCGGTAACAGCAGCAACACCAGCCAATAGCCTGTGTCATGCCAGCTATCGAAGCTGCGTTCAAGCTGACGGGTGGAAGCGTCCGGTCCGATTTTGAAGCCCTCCAGCAGGTAGTTGATATCGGTGCTATCTGCCGTGATGGCGCTGTAGCGGCCACCATGACGCTTTGCCAGCTGTTTGAGCCTCTGCTCCTCCAGGCGCGGCACAATGATGGAGCCGCTGCTGTCCTTGGCAAATCCGCCGCCGCCAATCGGTATGGGGGCGCCCTCTGCTGTGCCAATACCGAATACCGAGAGGCGGAAGTCCCCCATGCCGTGAAAGATATTACTCAGCTCGCTTTTGGCGCGCTCGGCAACACCATCGGTCATTAACAATATGTCCGCGCGGGTGGCTCCGGCGTTGAGCGCCAGCTCCATGGCTTTTTGTACAGCGGATTCAACATGGCTGCCGGGGCCGGGCATGATATTGGGATCCAGAGCCGGGATCAGTGCTGCAAGGGTGTTGGCGTCATCGGTCAGCGGGCTGACCACAAATGCATCGTCAGCGTAGGCAATCAACCCCGTTGTTCCCTCTTTGCGCTGCTGCAGCAACTCGATCAGTTTCAGCCGTGCACGGGTAAGCCGGTTGGGTTTCTGGTCCTGGGACAACATGGAGGGCGAGAGGTCGAACAGGATGATCAGCGCACTTTCCTGCTTGTGGATTGGCAGGGGTGTCCGGTCCCAGGTGGGACCTGCCATGGCAAACGTGGCGATGATCCAGCCGAGGAGTGAAACCACCACCAGTGAACGCCGTTTGTGATGGGTGGATTCATCCAGTAGCAGCGGCAACAGTTCCGGTGCAATGACCCGATGCCAGTTGCCCCGCCTGATCTGGGAGCGGTGTAACCACCAGCTGGCGAGTAGCGCAGGCAGAATGATCAGCAACCAGACCGGCCGGAGAAAATGAAATTCGGACAGAGCTTGCAGCACGCTCATCAGCGGTTATCCCCGCGATTTATCAGGGCTGCCATTGCAAAGCTGCAAAGCAGTGCAAACCCCAGTGGCCAGTAAAATAATGCCTTGGTCGGTCGCAAGGTTTCCGCTTCCTGGGCAACGGGTTCCAGTTGATCAAGCCGTCTGTAGATCGCTTCAAGTTCCTCCGGGTTGCGAGCGCGAAAATATTGGCCACCGGTTTTCTCGGCGATGGTAGTCAGGGTCGCTTCATCCAGGTCACTGGAGGGGTTGATCCGTCGCGTGCCAAAGAGACTGCGTTCCAGCTTGACTTCTGCACCAATGCCAATGGTGTGGATCACAATATCTTCCCTGGCAGCGATATCAGCCGCTTCCAGTGGTTTAACCCGGCCGGCAGAATTGGCACCATCCGTCAGCAAAATCAGGACCCGATGATTTTTGGGGCGAGGCTGCAGGCGTTTCACTGCCAGACCGATGGCATCACCAATGGCGGTGCGGTCGCCGGCAAAGCCAATCTGCGCTTCATTAAGCAGCACATTCAGGGTCTTCCGATCAAATGTCAGTGGTGTCTGCAGGTAGGGGCGCGTACCGAACAGAATCAGCCCCATGCGGTCGCCCTGTCGACGTTCGACAAATTCTCCGATTACCTGTTTTACAGCAGTGAGCCGATCAACGGTATTGCCACCTATCTGCATATCGGTCTCTTGCATGCTGCCGGAGATGTCCACTGCCATCAACAGGTCCCGGCCAGTGCTGGGTATGGCAATGGGATCTCCAACCCAGGTGGGACGGGCAGCCGCTGCGAGTAGGGCAATCCAGGTGGCCGTTAGCAGTGCCAGTGCCAACCAGTGCCAACCGCCGCCGTTTTTTAGCACCGGTACATTCCTCGACAGCGCCGAGTAGACAGGCACCTTCAGGGCCGGTGTTGTCGCTTCCGCCCGGCTGCGCACCAGCCGGTAAATTATTGGCACCGGCAACAGGATAAACAGCCAGGGCCATTCAAACGTCAGCATGATGAACTCCGCCGATGCTGTTCGAGCCATTGCTTGATGGCGGCGTGCAGGGAAATAACCAGATGGTCCATATTTTCCGGATCAGCCCGATAGGGCAAAACTTGCAACTGTTGCTGTAGTGTTTCGTCAAACAGCGTTCGCCGGCATTGCTGGTTAAGCCGCTGCAATAACGCTGGTGTCAGTTCCGATTCGAGGGCCTGATCCGGATAGGCTGTTTTCGCGGTGCGACGCAGAAGCGCCAGCATGGCATGGCAATATTCGAGTGGTTGTTCCGCCAGGGATTGCTTCAGCTCGGCCAGGCAATGCAGTGCCTCCCGTCGATAGCGATTGTCCTGGTGCCGCTTTTTCAACCTCCAGAGACAGTAAGTCATTGCGCTCAATAGCAGTAGTGCCAACAACCACCAGCCCGGGGCAGGGGGCCACCAGCCGATCGGATCGGGCAGGTGAATGTCGCGCAGCTGTGAGAGTGGATCCTGGGGGTTCATGGGTGTCGGCCGCTTTTTTTTCTGCTATAGGTTTGTTGCAGGATCGGTATGACAGAGGTTCCTGTTTCAAAAGCCATCAGCCCCATGCGCAATTGTGTACACAGTTGTCGCAGCCGTGCCTGGTGACGCAGAAAGTGCTGTTCAAACTCCTCGCGCAATTCACGACTTCGTGTATTCAGTGAAAATTGCTGATTACCGTCATTTACCTGGTAGAGGGCCGGGGGTGGCAACTGTTTTTCCAGTGGGTCATGGATCTGGCACAGGTTGACGTCACAGTGTCTGGCCAATTCGAAAAGGTGTTGTTCACAGTCTTTGTTCAGGTCATGGAAATCGCTGATCAGAAACAGTGTTGAGCCGGGCAGTGCTACCCGCCGACTGTCCCGCATAATATCGACCATGCTGTATTTGCCGGGCACTGAGCGGGTCAGCAGTTCACTGAAGTCCCTTAACTGGTGGATTAGCTGCAAGACGCTATGGCTGCTGCGACGAGCCCGGATTTCACGATGCTGCTCTGCGCCTATAATCAGCCCGCCAACCCGATCATTGGCGTTCAGGCCGGCCCAGCCGAGCGCCGCAGCCAGCTGACAGGCAGTGATGGATTTCAGCATTTTTGAGCCAAAGAACATGTTGGGACGCAAATCGGTGATTACCAGGATGGGCCGTTCCCGCTCTTCCCGAAACAGCTTGGTGTGGGGGGTCAGGGTACGTGCCGTGACCCGCCAGTCGATGGAACGGATATCGTCACCGGGCTGGTATTGCCGGACTTCTTCAAAATCCATACCCCGGCCCCGCGTCCGCGAGTGGTGTCCTCCCATCAGTGAGGTTCTTGCCATTCGCCGGGGGAAAAATTTCAGGTCGCGCGTACCAAATCGCATGCCTACCAGCGTGGTGACATCGGCAATGGCCGGATTGTTGAGATCGGGATCGTCCATTGATCAGGCAGAGGGTACGTTGCTGATCAGGGTATCGATTGCCCGGTCCGGAGTAATGCCGCTGGCCTC
>DDNV01000012.1:61538-62846 GCA_002341315.1 Cellvibrionales bacterium UBA2511 | reverse complement strand
GGTTTCAGTAAAGAGGATATCGAAGTGGAAATCGCACAAGGTGTTCTTACGATTCGTTCTATCAAAGAGAATGATGAAGACGATGGCGCAATACATCGTGGAATACGCTGCGCACATCGTCCGGGGAAACGTAGTCGTGACCCTTGAGCCATGCGCAGGCCCGGGCACAGCGGTCGAGCGAAATGGTGGCTCTCGGGCTGGCACCAAAATCAAGCCAGCTGCCCAGTTTTTCGCAATAATCGGTGGGATTGCGGGTGGCGAGAATCAACTGGACGATGTATTCCTCCACGGGTTCTGCCATGTGGACTGACAAAACTTCCTTGCGGGCTTCCAGCAAAGTTTCCTCTGTGACTTTGTCGACGGCAGCTACCGGTTCGTTCAATGCCTCATTGCGAGCCAGGCGCAAAATCTGTCGCTCCGCCTCTGCCTCGGGATAGTCGACGTTGACGTGCATCAGAAAGCGGTCCATTTGTGCTTCCGGTAGCGGGTATGTACCTTCCTGTTCAATAGGGTTCTGAGTGGCCATGACCAGGAAAAGTTTGGGCAGTGGGTAGGTGCTACGACCGACACTGATCTGGCGCTCTGCCATGGCTTCCAGCAGCGCTGACTGGACTTTGGCTGGTGCCCGGTTTATTTCGTCTGCCAGTACCAGATTGTGAAAAATCGGGCCTGGCTGGAATTGAAAACTGCCGTCTTCCGGGCGGTAGATATCACTGCCGGTGATGTCGGAGGGCAATAGGTCGGGCGTGAACTGGACGCGGTGAAAATCTCCAGTGATACCATCGGCCAAAGTTTTGATGGCTTTGGTTTTTGCCAACCCGGGGGCGCCTTCCACCAACAGATGTCCATCGGCCAGAATGGCAATGATCAGCCGGTCTATCAGGTGGGGCTGGCCGACAATCTGGGTATTGAGATAATCGCGGAGCTGCAAAATTTTTTGCTGATGAGTCATGCTGATGCTTACTTCTTGTTATAACGGTGGTCAGAGATTGTAATGCCTGGTGGCCGCTAACCCAAACAGGGCAATCCTATGAGGTTAATCTAGACTGTAGGTAGCAGATGAAGTTCAGTTACGGCGTATTCTCCGCAATGAGCACAGGGAATCGGCAAGTAAGGGTTTACACATAAAAATACTACGGGAAAGGGGTAATCATGCAACGAGTTTTTGAAGGTGATTTTTTTGCCTCCCTCGAAGCGCAGATAATCGAAAAATATCCGACGGAACTGGCAGAGCAGTTAGTGCCATTCTCGAGAAAAATTTTCGAACTGTTTCCTTTGCACGAACTGGCCCATGAGCAATTGGATCCT
>DDNV01000012.1:60835-61455 GCA_002341315.1 Cellvibrionales bacterium UBA2511 | reverse complement strand
CAGGGTTTTGTGTTCAGTCTGTACAACTTTATACGCAGAGTGGCGCCGGATCATCTGGCCGTTCGCGTGTTCAACCCGATCCTGGAGGAGGATGGCTGGGTCAATGATGCTACTGCACTCTTCATTTTGCAGCGGGATATGCCGTTTCTGGTGGATTCTGTACGTATCCAGGTTAACCGCGCAGGACTCAATATTCAGCTGATCAAGAGTACGGTCTTTCAGGTCGTTCGCGATCAGAGCGGTGTCCTGATCGATCTGTTTGCCGATCCGTCAACGCCCGGCAGCCGTGCTGAAGCGCTGATCTATATCGATGTGGATCTGCGCACGTCGAGTGAGGAACATCAGTCGCTGGAGCACGACATACTGGATGTGTTGCGCGATGTCGAGGCGGTGACCGACGATTTTCTCCCGATGGCTGAACGTCTCAATCACGCAATAGCCGGTGTCAGGGATAACCATGCAAACCTACCGGCATGTGAGGCGGAGGAACTGGCCGCCTTTCTCGAATGGCTGCGTGACGGCGCTTTTATCTTTCAGGGTTGCTCGGAGTTTCGTCTTTTAAAAGAGCGGGGCTCCCCCGCATTGAAACACCTTCCGGAACGGCAGCTCGGTATTTTCCG
>DDNV01000012.1:57542-60737 GCA_002341315.1 Cellvibrionales bacterium UBA2511 | reverse complement strand
TGCCATCAAATCAATATTGAAAAACAGGCACTAAGCGAACTCAGCCCTGGTATCCAGGCATTTTACAAGGGCGATGCCCCGATGGCTTTTACCAAGTCATCATTGCGTTCGAGGGTTCACCGACAGGCTTACTCGGATTTTATTGTACTGAAACACTATGACAAAAAGGGTGTTGTCATTGGTGAATACCTGTTTATGGGACTATATACATCAGCGGTTTATAATGTCAGCCCATTCAAAATTCCATTGATCCGCCAGCGAGTTCAAAATGTGCTGGATCGCACCGGTTTTAGTCCGGGCAGTCACGACTTCAAAGCAATTTCCCAATTGATTGAGGTACATCCGAGGGACGAGCTTTTTCATTCCTCTGCCGATGAGTTGTACGAGACGTTGGTCGGTATCTGGCAGATCAGTGAAAGACGTCTGGTACGGCTTTTTATTCGGGTTGACCCTTTCGAAAAATTCATCAACTGTCTGGTGTACATGCCGCGGGATATCTACCGCACTTCCATCCGCACTGCGATTGAACACATGCTCAAGAGCGAATTTGATGCCACCGAGTGCGAGTTCAATACCAGCTTCTCCGAGTCGTTGCTGGCTCGTACCCAGTTTGTCCTGAGGCTCAATTCCAGTCGTTACCGGGAAGTTGACCGGGATGAGCTGATCAGTCGGATTATTGAACTGACCCTCGATTGGAATGACGAGCTCGAGCGCGCGGCACTGGATCAGTGGGGTGAATCCCTGGGCAGGGATATGGCGCACCTGTACCGGGATGCCTTCTCCGCCAGTTATATGGATCACTTTGACCACCGTTCGGCCATTCATGATATTCAGTTGTTTCACGACCTCGGCAGCGATGAGGAAATTGCTACCGGTTTTTATCAGCAAGCGGGTGCTGATCAGAATGTCATGCGTTTCAAGCTGTTCCATCGTCATCACCAGCTAGAACTCTCCAACCTTGTGCCGATGCTGGAAAACCTCGGTTTCAGGGTGTTGGGAGAGCATCCCTACCAGATTGCGCCACGGCGGGGCGGTGAGATCTGGCTACATGATTTCACGCTGCGCTTCGGGCTGGACGTGGATGTGGATGTATCACTGGTCCGGAATACTTTCCAGGAGGCATTCAAAGCTGTCTGGTCCCAGCAAACCGAAAATGATCGCTTCAACCATCTTGTGGTCGGTGCCCGGCTGGACTGGCGGATGGTTTCCCTGTTGCGGCTTTATGCCCGCTACATGAAGCAATTGGGCAGTAACTTCAGTCAGGATTTTATTGCAGATACGCTTGCTGCCAACCTCGACATTACCCGAAATCTGGTAGCGCTGTTTCGCTGCTTGTTTGATCCCAAAGTGGTGACCCCTCAGAGTGATGAATACGGTCGCGCCGAACGACTCAATCAAAAAATTCTCGATGCGCTGGAGCAGGTCAGCAACCTCAATGAGGACAAGGTGTTGAGCAGCTACCAGCAACTGATCAATGCCACCAAGCGCACCAATTACTTCCAGCTCGACACTGATGATCAACATAAGCCCTGTATTGCAGTGAAACTGGCTCCCGGAGAAATCGCCGATGCGCCGGAACCGCGGCCGCTTTACGAGGACTTTGTCTATTCTCCCCGGATGGAGGGCGTTCACCTGCGAATGGGCAAGGTGGCGCGGGGTGGACTGCGTTGGTCTGACCGGCTGGAGGATTATCGCACCGAAGTGCTGGGCCTGGTGAAAGCCCAGCAGGTTAAAAACGCAGTGATTGTTCCGACCGGTGCCAAAGGTGGCTTTGTGGCGAAGCAGATGCCGCGCAATCCGGATCGGGAAGCGCTATTGCAGGAGGGTATCGCCTGTTACCGCTTGTTTGTCTCAGGACTCCTCGATCTTACCGATAACGTGGTTGACGATGACATTGTTCCGCCGCCCTGTGTGGTCAGACGCGATGAGGATGACCCCTATTTGGTGGTGGCTGCAGATAAGGGAACAGCCACTTTTTCTGACTATGCCAATGAGCTATCGCTGGCCTACGGTCACTGGTTGGGTGATGCCTTTGCCTCCGGTGGCAGCCACGGCTACGATCACAAAAAGATGGGTATTACTGCCAGGGGCGCCTGGGTTTCAGTACAACGCCATTTTCGTGAATTGGGGCTCAATACCCAGACGGAGGATTTCTCTGTTATCGGTATCGGTGACATGGCGGGAGATGTGTTTGGCAATGGTCTGCTGATGTCCCGGCATATCAGGCTGGTGGCAGCGTTCAACCACCAACATATCTTTATCGACCCCAACCCCGATCCCGAGACGAGTTTTGCAGAGCGAGAGCGGTTGTTTCAGCTCCCACGTTCAAGTTGGGAAGATTATGACCAGACGTTGATATCACCCGGTGGCGGGGTTTTTTCCCGCGGCGCAAAGTTGCTCAAGTTGACCCCGGAAATTCGGGCATCGCTGGATATCAGCCAGGCTGCACTGAAACCCAGCGAGCTGATCAATGCCCTGCTGAAAGCACCGGTTGATTTGATCTGGAACGGTGGTATAGGCAGTTACGTGAAGGCGGCGGGGGAAAGTCACCAGGATGTTGGCGATCGTGCCAACGATAGTGTTCGTATCGATGGCCGGGAATTGCGCTGCCGTGTATTCGGCGAGGGCGGCAATCTCGGTATGACCCAACGGGGCCGCATTGAATATGCGCTCAATGGGGGTGCCTGCAATACCGACTTTATCGATAACTCCGGAGGTGTGGACTGCTCTGATCATGAGGTCAATATCAAAATTCTGCTGAATGGCCTGGTGCAAAGCGAGGATCTCACTACCAAGCAGCGCAACCAGGTGTTGGTGGACATGACGGAGGAAGTGTCCGAGCTGGTGTTGGCCAATAATTATCGCCAGACCCTGACCATCAGTCTTGCGCACTACCGTTGTAAAACCAATTTTTCAGAGTATTGGCGGGCGATAGTGGACTGGGAAGCCAGTGGCCTGATCAACCGTTCACTGGAATATTTGCCCGATGACGAGACGCTCAAGGACCGCGAGAAACGTCAGCTTGGCCTGACACATCCCGAGCTGGCGATTCTGGTGTCTTACGCCAAAATTCTGATCAAGGATCAGGTGCTCAAATCCGATGCGCCAGAAGATCCCTATCTGACCAAAATGATTGCCGGGGCATTCCCCAGGAGCATCTCGCAGAATTATCCCGACAGACTGTTACAGCACAGT
>DDNV01000012.1:51729-57433 GCA_002341315.1 Cellvibrionales bacterium UBA2511 | reverse complement strand
TAGACTGTTACAGCACAGTTTGAAGCGGGAAATTATTGCCAATCAGCTGGTCAATGAGATGGTCAACCTGATGGGGGTCCCCTATTTTCAGCGGCAGATCGCCTCCACTGGTGCCAGTGTCAGTGATGTGATGCGGGCATTTGCTGTCGCCAGGGACCTGTTGCGCATCGACCATTTCTGGAGGCGGGTTGAATCCCTGGATTACCTGGTTCCGGCGGAGGTGCAGTTCGAGCTGTTCCATGCCCTGATGCGTATGGGACGGCGTGCCTCGCGGTGGGTGCTGCGAAATCGCCGATCCTGCCTCAATCCACAACAGGAGGTGCAGACGCTCAGGCCGAAGCTCGTGGAGCTGCAACTCCTGTTGCCGACGCTGTTTCATCGGGAAGAAGCCAATGACTGGCAGGAAGAGGTGCAGCGCCTGATCGAACTCGGGGTACAGGAGGATGTGGCGATGCTGGTAGCCAGTGCCAATTTTCTATTTTTCGGCTTTGGTATTGCTGACCTGGCAGCCACCGACAGGAAACCTGTTGGCCTGGTATTGGAGCTCTATTTTAAACTGGGTACGGAGCTGGATCTCGATTGGTTTGGCGAACAGATTATTCACCTCGAACCGGACAATCGCTGGCAGGATTTCGCCCGTGAATCCTATGTAGATGATCTGGAGGGACAGCGCCGAGCGTTGTGTGGTGCATTGATGGTCGGGGTTAATGGCGTGAGGGATATCGATGGGGCGATCCAGGCCTGGAAAGCGACGCACCCCCACCTGATTGCCCGCTGGATGGATATGATGCACGAGCTGCACACTACGCCAGGTCGGGATTTTGCCATGTTTTCAGTAGCCCTTCGGGAGTTGCTGGATCTTGTTCAGGCCACTATCAACCACCGTGATACAGTGCCTTTTTGCGCGATTTGAATGCTGCTGGGGGATGAAGACCGTCTGGTTGGAAGCGGCGGGAGGCTATTTGCCTCCACAAGCCGCTTCCTTAGTCCGATCAGGACTTTTTAGGGGGATAGTTCCCCGTTAGGGAAAATGGGTAGAAATTTACAGGTTGCTGACTTTCTGCTGAACGGCCTGTTCCTTGTAGCCACTCCAGTTATCTTCACGACCTTCCCGCCAACCGTTGCACCAGTCCTGAGCCAGTGTGGTTTCTTCTGCGTGAGGACAAAGTGTCTTGTTTCGGCCATGGTAGCCTGCTTGGTAACCTTTGATGAAAGCGCGGTGGGAGGAATCTCGTTTTTGTCTTTTCATATGACATGAACTCCTGATTTCTAGGGCCACTTTCTATGATTAAAGTGGTTTGCTGGTTTTTTTGTCTAGCCTTTCCATCACATCAAATCTTGTCAGCGCTGTCGAAGATTTTATTTGTCTATAAGTAGTAGTTTTTAATTCCCTTATGTAATCAATCGATTTTGTGTTTCCATTGCTCTCCTGATATGACGGCTTGATTTGTGGGTTGGAACATTTTTTATGGGTATGTGGTTTGCCAGTTGTCCGAAAGGACTTGAATCCCTGTTGGCCAGTGAACTGACCTCACTGGGTGCGGGAAAAACCCGCGAGACAGTGGCGGGTGTTTATGTGGAGGGCACACTGGCTTTTGCCTATCGGGCCTGTTTGTGGTCACGCCTGGCCAATCGGGTGCTCCTGCCCCTGGAGAAGTTTGACGTCAGTAGTGCCGATGATCTGTATCGGGGCGTCAGATCGATTCCCTGGGAAACGCATCTGACTCCCCAACAATCCATCGCGGTTGATTTTATCGGTAGCAATGATGCCATCAGGCACACCAAATTTGGCGCCCAGCAGGCCAAGGATGCGATAGTCGACCAGCTCCAGGATCGCTTCGGTGAACGGCCAGACGTGGATCTGCAGAACCCGGACCTGAGGATCAATGTGCGGTTGGCGAAGGGCGCTGCCACCGTCAGTATTGATATGTCCGGTGGCAGCTTGCACAAGCGGGGCTACCGTGTGGCCATGGTGCCGGCACCGCTGAAGGAAAACCTGGCTGCAGCCCTGTTGTTGCGGGCGGGGTGGCCTGAGATTGCAGCACGGGGTGGTGCGTTGATCGATCCCCTGTGCGGCAGTGGCACGTTTTTGATTGAAGGTGCGATGATGGTTGCCGATATGGCCCCCGGGCTGATTCGGGAACAGTTTGGTTTTCACGGCTGGGCGAAGCATGATGCCGCGTTGTGGCAAGACCTCCGACAGGAGGCGCTGGCCCGCTGTGAGGCAGGTTTGTCCCGCGAGATGCCGGAAATCCGTGGCTATGACAAGGACACGCGGGCGGTCAGTGCCGCTCAGGAAAATATTGCCTGTGTGGGGTTGGAAAAGTGGGTGAGGGTGATGGCGAAACCCATTGAGGCGTTTAAAAAACCAACACACCGCGAAACCGGACATGGACTGATTATTTGTAATCCCCCTTACGGAGAGCGCTGGGGCGAGATGGAAGAATTGAAGCCGCTTTACCAGACACTGGGTGAGGTGGCTAAGAAGGAGTGCCCCGGTTGGCGTATGGCGGTGATTACCGGCAATGCCGAGTTGGCCGGCGAGTTGCGTTTGCGCGCCGACAAGAAGTACCAGTTTTTTAACGGCACGATTCCCAGTCAGCTATTGCTCTTCCAGCTTCGGGAGGCTGATGACCGGAACCCGCAGCCGCGCTCCGATGGGTCTCCCGCAGCGCTTGGCGAAGGCGCGCAGATGTTTGCCAATCGGCTGAAGAAAAATACCCGAAAACTGGCGGGCTGGCTGAAGGATTCAGGGGTGAGCTGCTACCGTCTGTACGATGCGGATATGCCGGAATATGCCGTGGCTATTGATGTCTATCAGGATGCCATCCATGTGCAGGAGTACGCCCCGCCCATCACTGTCGATGAGGCGAGTGCCAACCGCCACCTCACTGAGATCCGTCAGGCTCTGCTATCGCTTTATCCGGAAAGCCGCGGTAAATTATTTTTTAAAGAGCGCCGCCGCCAGAAGGGTGATAGCCAGTATCAGCGCCAGTACAGCGGGTCCAGTCATAATGCGGTGCAGGTGGTCGCAGAGGGCGCTGCCCGTTTTGAGGTGAATCTGGCAGATTATCTCGATACCGGCCTGTTTCTCGATCACCGACCAGTGCGCCGGATGATTGGTGACATGGCCAGGGGCAAGCGGATGCTCAATCTGTTTTGCTACACCGCAGCCGCCAGTGTTCATGCGGCACTTGGCGGAGCAACAAGCAGCCTCAGCATCGATATGTCAAACAGTTATCTGGAATGGGCCGGACGCAATTTCGCTTTGAACGGAATGGACCCGAATCAGCATCAGTTGCTGCGGGCCGATTGCCTGGAGTGGCTGGAGAGAGAGCAGGGTGTCTTTGATCTTGTTTTTCTCGATCCACCGACCTTTTCCAACTCCAAGAAAATGGAACAGGTACTGGATATTCAGCGAGACCATGGGGCATTGATCGGGCATGCCATGGCCGTGCTGGCGCCGGGCGGTACCCTGGTGTTTTCCAATAACTTCCGTAAATTTTCCATGGATCAGGCGGTGCTGCAGAACTGGCAGGTGGAGGCGATCACTGAACAAACCTTCGATCCGGATTTTCAGCGCGATCAGAAGCTTCACAATTGCTGGTTGATCAGGCATCCACAATGAGCGACATCCTGACGCTATACATCGGTACTCACTGTCCTCTCTGTGATCAGGCCAAGGCGCTGGTCTATCCGGTTCTCCAGGAGAAGGGTTGGCGTCTGCATGAGGTCAATATCAATGAGGATGAGGTGCTGACGGCGAAATACGGCATTCACATTCCGGTGATTGTCACTCCGGATGGGCGTGAGAAAGGGTGGCCCTTTACTGCCGGTCAGGTACGGCGCCTGATTTCAGGCCCCTAGCCTGGGCGACAAACCCCGGCCACTGCTGTCAGTGGTGGCATCTCTGGAGTATGTTGTCATTTCAGACACCGGTTAGAGGCTGTCATGCGCGGGATTACGTTTTTCAATTCTCTTTCCACTCGTCACTTACCGAGGGATTTTGCCGGTGGGCTAACCACTGCTGTGGTTGCCTTGCCGCTAGCGTTGGCTTTTGGGGTGGCATCGGGCGCGGGCCCCGCTGCAGGTGTTTACGGCGCTATTTTTGTCGGTTTTTTTGCCGCCCTGTTTGGCGGTACGCCCGCCCAGGTATCCGGTCCTACCGGCCCCATGACGGTGGTGATGGCCGGTGTGTTTACCTCAATTCAGGCGAAACACCCGGAAGCCGGCTTGTTGATGGGCTTCAGCGCCGTGATTCTTGCCGGCATTCTCCAGATCGGCTTTGGTTTGTTGAAGCTGGGCAAGTATTTCATTCTGGTCCCCTATTCGGTTGTTTCAGGCTTCATGACCGGGATAGGGGTCATCATCATTGTGCTGCAATTGGGCCCCATACTTGGGCACAGTGGCACCCCTTCATTGTTGACAACGCTGGACTATTTTCCCGAATGGTTAGCAGTAATCAGTTGGCATGACCTGACATTGGGCTTGCTGGCGATTGCGGGTGTTTGTTTCTGGCCTCATCGCTGGAATGTCTGGCTGCCATCACCTCTGCTGGTACTGTTACTCGGAACGCTTTGTGTGCTTTGGCTCCCCGAGGGGGCCGTGGCGACAATCGGTGCAATTCCCTCGGCATTTCCGTCGCTGCAATGGCCAATGTTCTCGTTGGACATGTTGGATGATCTCTTGTATGCCGCAGTATTACTGGCTGTACTGGGTTCTATCGATTCTTTACTCACGTCACTGGTGGCCGACAACCTCACCAAACAGCAGCACGATTCCGATCGTGAATTGATCGGGCAGGGTATTGGCAATACGGTGGCCGGTTTTTTCGGCGGGTTGCCCGGTGCCGGTGCCACCATGCGCACAGTGGTCAATATACGAACGGGCGGCAAGACCGGCTACTCCGGTATTATTCACTCACTGGTGTTGCTGGCGGTGATGCTTGGCGCGGGTCAGTACGCGGGCCATATACCCCTGGCTGTGCTGGCGGGTATCCTGATCAAGGTGGGTATCGATATCATCGATTGGCCCTATCTGCGACGCCTTGGCCAGCTGCCTCTGGATACTGCGGCACTGATGGTGCTGGTGTTATTTCTGACGGTTTTTGTCGATTTGATTACCGCCGTGTTGGTGGGAGTATTTTTATCCAACATGATTACCGTCGAGCGTTTGACGACGATTCAGTTGGATAATGTCCATTTTAAAAGCGGTGAGGTGACAGGGCCTGATCCGGATCCTGTCGACGAATGGCTGGCGGCTCAACAGGGCCGGGTTGCTCTGCTCAGTCTTGCTGGTCCCCTCAGCTTTGGGGTGGGCCGGGGGCTGCGCCGCCGTCTCGCCGGTCATGTTTCTCACGAAATTATTATTGTGGATCTGACTGGTGCCCAGCTGGTGGGCACTTCGACCGCAATGATTCTAGACGAGCTGATTCGCAACGAACAGCATCACCAGCGCTATGTGTTGCTGGTAGGTATTTCCGAACAAACCAGTGCCGACCTGAAAAGACTGGGTGCGCTGCAGTTTCTTGATGATAGACACAGATTTGCTTCGTTGCGCGACGCGATGGACTATATCGACCGGGACGGGCTACATTGACCGGAGACTATTGTCCTGTGGCCAGATAAAACACATCGAGGATGGTGTTCGTTGCATCCATGACCCTGAAAATACGATCATCAATTTGTCGCAGCGACGTGCCATG
>DDNV01000012.1:28818-51434 GCA_002341315.1 Cellvibrionales bacterium UBA2511 | reverse complement strand
CAGTAGATCCTCTGGCAGGTTCCGGCTCATCAAATAAAGTTCGCGATCGAGGACTTCGCCCCGTGCAATCTTCTTCTGCCAACCCGGTGGCAGTTCACCACCGCGTTCCAGTTTTTTGCGCAAACCGGGGGGGAGGCTCTTCTGCTTCCCGCCGCCCCTGTAGTCGTCGCCAGAATAATCGCGGCGCAGATAGTCGCCGAACACCCGTTTTTCGGTTTCATTGAACAGCGCATTGGCCATTATCCCGGCAGCCAGACCGACTGACTCTGAGGGGTCGCTGTGACTGACCACGGGCATCGCTAACAGTCCGCTGAGAATAATAAGTGGCAATTTGTGGATTTTCATAAGCTTTATTTCCTTTGAGAGGTGTTCTGGTCGATCATTCGATGCCAGGCTCAGTAATGTGAGTGTCTTCACAGCGCTGCACCTCAATGGTCAGGTGTGACAGCCAGTTAAAGTCGGCCAGTAGTGATTTGTAATAATCCGCGGGTCTGGGGTGGTGGGTGACAATGGAAATAATCGCCGCGTAGTCGTGCTCACTGATCTTCCAGATATGCAGATCCGTGATTTGATTGTCGGCATCCTCTTCAATGGCCCGGGTGATCCTCTCCTGATAGTAATCGCTCATGCCGCCGTCCAATAAAATCGGACTCGATTGCCGGATCAGACCGATTGCCCAGTAGGTGATAATCGCTGCACCGACAATTCCCATCACGGGATCCAGTGCATACCAGCCGAAATACTTGGCCGACAATAACGCGAAAATGGCCAGTAACGAGGTGAGAGCGTCCGCCAGTACATGCACATAGGCGGCATAAAGGTTTTGGTCATGGTGACCTTCGCCAGTCTGCTGATGCGTATCGCCTCCGTCCTGGTGCTGGTGAGAGTGGTGATCTTTTAACAACAGGGCGCTAATGATATTGACCACCAGTCCCAGCACAGCCACCGCGATAGCGGCATCGAGTTGAATCAGCTGGGGGGACGCCAGTCGCTGTAGCGACTCGACCAGCATCATCAGGGCGACAACTGCCAGTGCCACTGCACTGGCAAAGCCCCCCAGTACACCCACTTTGCCGGTACCGAAACTGAAGGCCGGATTATCGGCATGTTTCCGGGCATAGCGGTACGCAAAAATCGTGATCATAAAGGCGGCCACATGGGTGCCCATGTGCCAACCGTCTGCAAGCAGGGCCATTGAGCCAAATACCGTACCGGCAATGATCTCCGCTACCATCGTGACGGCAGTCAGTATCAATACATATTTGGTGCGGCGCTCGCCGTGAGCATTTGCCGTGGAAAAGTCGTGCTGGTGTTGCCAGCGATGTAAGTGTTCCTGGTGCATAGGAGAAATCAATTCGGCAGATTGGCTGGATTACTGCGGAGCGGACAGGCTGAATGCCCCCCGGATTTCGCCCAGTTGATAGCCTGTCGCGGCGTCGTCCGGGTAATGGTTTTGCAGTGCTTGTACAACGTCTGGATCGAGCGCACTGCCATGGCAGTTGAGGCAGAGTGGCTGAACAATCTGAGCCTTCATGTAACGGAATTGCCCATCGACCTGTTCGGCCCGAGTCAGTTGTGCCTGCATCTCTCCTGCGGCGAGGCGAGATTCAAAGTGCAAAAGGGTATTCCGTTCCCAATGGTCGGGTTCAGCGGATTTGTTGCGGGCCTTGAGACTGACCCGCTTGACAGACCAACCGGTTTCCCGGCTCAGTCGGTTGGCTATTTCCGGTGCCGCCGTGGCGCAGACGCTGATGGCCTCCACCGGACCACCGGTCTGGATTGCCTCCAGCAGGCGTGGCTGTAACGAGCCGGCAAATTGCTTGACGATACTTTCTGCTTGCCGTTCGAGTGTTGATGCAGGGTCTCCGCCCGCATTTATCAGCGCGGGCATCGTGATAACGGCACAAAAAAATACACTCCGATATATTGCCTTGCAAGCCATGGGTGTGCTCCATTCAAAGATACAGTTATCCGTCCCAGTTTAGCTTAACTGATCTGGTCGTCCAGAGGCGCGGGTAAATGCGTCGACCGCTATTGAAAAAAGGTGGGCGGGCCCTAGCTTAATCTGAAAAAACGCTTGGCTGTCACCGTGGTTTGTTCGGCGATAATGGCAGCCGATTGCTGTCGGCATCTGGCAACTTCCTCCAGTACCCAGGGCAGAAAAGCCGGTTCGTTGCGACGTTTTTTTGGTCGCGGTTGCAGGGTTCTGGGCACTAGAAATGGGGCGTCAGTTTCCAGCATCAGCCGGTTGAGAGGGATGCTGCTCACCAGTGCCTGAAGTTGCTCACCGCGCCGCTCGTCACAGATCCACCCCGTGATGCCGATATGCAGGTCCAGGTCAAGATAGTTAAACAGCGCCTGCCGATCGCCGGTAAAGCAGTGGATCACGCCGTCCGGCAGCTCATCGCGGTAGTTCTTGAGGATCTCAAATTGTCGCTGGTGGGCATCCCGCTCGTGCATGAACACCGGCAGCTGTAATTCGATAGCCAGTTCCAGTTGTGCTTCAAAGGCCCTTTCCTGGTCGCTGGGTGGGGAATAGTTGCGATTGAAATCGAGTCCGGTTTCACCAATCGCCACGACCTGGGGTGCCTCTGCCAGCGAGCGCAATTGAGAGCCTGTTTCGGCGGAGTACTGCTTTGCCTCATGGGGATGGACACCACAGGTGCTGTAAAGCATGTCGGGGAAGTCGTCGCTGAATTGCTGGCAAAGCCTGAGCACCTGCTCACTTTCCGCCAGATTTGTGCCGGTCAGAACGAGCTGGGCAACATGGGCGTCCAGTGCTCGTTCCAGCACATTTCGCCTGTCGTCATGAAAGCAGGGGTTGCTTAGGTTTACCCCGATATCAATTAGTGATGCGCTGTTTGGCGTGTCATTCATAACCGGTGTTGTTTTTCTTTTTCCGAGAGGATGCGTGCTTCACTTTCCAGGTGGTAGGCATAGATCATGGAAAAGGCCAGCACGTTTTGAACGTAGTTGCGTGTTTCCAGAAAGGGAATTGTTTCAATCCATGCATCAAAGGGCAGTGATCCCTGGCTTTTTTTCAACCAGCTACTGACCCGGTGGGGGCCAGCGTTGTAGGCGGCTGTGGCAAGAATTCGATTGTTGTCAAAACGCTGCAACATTTCCCGGTAATAGCGACTGCCCAGAGTAATATTGATCTCCGGCTCAAACAGCTGCTGGCTGCCACGGTAGCTGATGCCGTGTTTGCGCGCCGTTTCCCTGGCTGTTGCCGGCATCAGTTGCATCAATCCCTTTGCCCCGGCGCGGGATTGTACGTCCTGTGCGAGTGCACTTTCCTGGCGTGCTACGGCAAATAGCAAATGCACCGGAACACCGGTCTTGTCGGCATGACTGTAGAACGCGTCCTTGAAAGCAAGAGGGAATCTCAGGTTGATATCATCCCAGAATCCGGCGCTGATCATGCTGGTGATGGCCCCGTTGTGCCACTGCCAGCTGCTGGCAATATGGGCTGCGGTAATCCACTGCTGTTCCGTAAAATTGCGTGTGGTGTGATACCACTCCCGACGGGCGGCCAGGTAATCTTCGTGAAAGACGAATTCCCGTGTTCTGAGGATTCCTGATTGTTTTTCCAGTTCAGCGATGTCTGTTGGAGAAACGCGGGCTTTTTTGAACGCCATTGAATAGCCATTGGCAGCCCATTCGCTGGCAAGAAAACCGTAGAAACTGCGACTGCGGGACAGCACCTGATAGGCGCTGTTTTGCTCTGGTAGTTGTTTGGCTGTGTGGTTAAGATCTGCCGCCCGTGCCCGCCAGTATAGCCAGCGATCAGTCTCACGGAGCTGGAGCGGCATGCGTTCTATCCAGGTGAGCACACTTTGCCAATCCGCCTGACTGATAAATTCCCGGGTACGCCATTCCAGCAGGGATGGATCAACAATGTCGAGATAATCAGTCAGATAGTTGTCTGCAATATCAGGGTGTTCCTGCTTATAAAGGCCCTTGATCAGGTCTGTCACGACCTGTTTTCTTTGCTCGCTGGTAAAGGGGTGGATCTGCTGGTAATAACTCCAGTGTTTGAGAGCAGTGGTTGCATCAGTTCTTGCCAGATGAGTCAGCCCATGGGCAATGATGGCGTGTATTTCATCGCCGCTCAGTGCGTCGTTAAAATCACTGAACAATGAGTAGCTGCCTATGAGTTCGTGCTCAAGATCTACCTTCAGAAAATTCTTGGCCAACAGTTGATAGCGATCCGACGTGAAAAAACGCTGGAGATATCTTGCCAGCCGGTGCTGGTGATTTAAAACAGCGGCCGAGTAACGATTCCAGGCGACTTCATCAGTGATATGTTGGTTGGCAATGAGGTAGTCGAAAAGCGCATCACAGCCATTGGGCTGGGATTTTCCCACGCTCCAGAGTGATATGGCGCCTGTCAGAAAAGGTTCCTTTTCTCCTCTGCTCAGGTGTATGAAATGGAAATAACACTGCTGTTCCGTGCTGGCACTGGCTGGTCGGTAGTAGGCGAGAAAATCCTGCTCACGCCGCTGATGCTGCAAGGTGTCGAGCCAGCGGTAACGCAGTCGGTTGGCCAGGGAGCTATCGTCGTAGTTGTTGAGAAAAGTCGAAACCTCACTGGTTTTCGCATGTCTCAATCGATCGCTTAACCATAAATATTCGATGTGTGGCTTGAGAGGGTAGTCTCCGAGGGCATTGAGGAGTCTGTGAACATTGGCTTCGCTGCCTCTTGCCACTGCAATTTTGGCTTCGCGGTAGAGCGCACGCTGTTCGTCCAGGGTCGGGTTTCTGGCAAAAGAGGTGCCGGGTAATAGCACGCATACTGCCAGTAAAAGGGTGCCGACGACGCTGCCATGACATTTTTTCATAAAGGTTTGGTTGGTATTCCTTGAAAGGCAAATGGGTTGAACCGCAAACATGTTAGACAGGTCTTGCGAAATTAGATACCCGGATCCATAAAAGCCCGGATGCCCAGCTTATACCCGGACCGCCAGCACATCGCATTGGGAACCATGCAGTACACCGGTCGCCGTTGAGCCCAGTATCAGACTGATACCATGGCGGCCGTGGCTGCCGACTACAATCAGATCCACATTGTTGTCATTGGCAAACCGGTGCATTTCCTGGGCGGGTTGGCCGATGATCACATGTTGGCTCTCAATGGGAACTCCGAGATCTTTGCCGATGACAGTCAAACGCTGCTTCGCCTGCTCCTCCAGTTGGTATTGGACCTCGGTAAGGTCCATCGGGATGTCACCGCCGTAGGCAAACGACAATGGCTCCTGTACATGAATAAGGCTCAATTGGCACTCACCGTTGCCAAACAGGGACTTGACTCTCTCGACCACTTGCTGTGATTCTGGAGATAGGTCCAGACCGAGCAAAATGTGTTTATAGGCGGACATGAAGTATCTCCCGTAACTGGTTTATCAACGCTTTCCCAAGTATATAAGGTTGTAGCAGATAATGACCTATTTGTTAATTCTACTGATACTGGCGCTTATCATTTCACCGCTGCTCTGGTTTCGCCAGAGCCCTCGTCAGAAAATGATCACGGAGATGAGGCGTCTGGCTTCGTCCCGTGGACTTCGGGTTCGACTCGTGCATGCCCCGGATGCCAGAGAGGGAGAAGGCCGCCTTGAATACGCAGGTTATACCCTGCTCTGGGTGCCAGACTCCAGCCCATCGCCATTTTCCCGGATGGAAAAGTGGCTGTTGGTTCGGGGTACCCGCCGTGGCGATCACTCTCCCTGGGAGAACTGGCAATGGTTGGGCCATGAAGCCAATGATCGGTTGCAACCCGTTATCGGGGCAGTGCTGGCGGCCCTGCCAACTGATGTGATCGCTGTTGAGGTCAACCGTGAGGGTGTAGCCATTGTCTGGCAGGAGCGCGGTGAGCTGGCGGATATTGACCGGATAGATACCCAGTTGAAGCACCTCAGAAGTGCGATCCGGCCCGACGAATCATTCGATAGATTGGCTGCTGAGTGAAAAATTACCTTGACCAAACCACCGGCGGCACATGTATATTCGCTCCCTTTCAGGCTTTCGTGGTGCCATCCGGTAGCACTTTGGGCTATCAATCTACAGGATAAACGGCTGCTTCATGGGTAAATCACTGGTTATCGTCGAGTCGCCGGCCAAGGCGAAAACGATCAACAAATATCTCGGCAACGATTTCATTGTGAAGTCGAGTATCGGGCATATTCGGGACCTGCCTACGGGTGGTGGTAAAACGGTTGACCCAAAAGAACGGGCCAGGACTGCTGCGGCCACCCGCAAGCTGTCGGACGATGAAAAAGCAAAACAGCGCTCCAGAAGAGCCAGGGAGCAGCTGGTCAACCGCATGGGAATAGACCCCGAACACGGCTGGAAAGCGCGCTATGAGATTCTGCCCGGCAAGGAAAAAGTTGTCGCTGAGTTGAAAAAGCTGGCCAAGGATGCGGATCATATCTATCTCGCCACGGACCTTGACAGGGAGGGAGAAGCGATTGCCTGGCACCTCATGGAAGCCATCGGCGGTGACCCCGATCTTTATCAGCGCGTAGTCTTTAATGAAATCACCAAAAAAGCGATCAAGGCGGCTTTCGAAAAACCCGGCAAGCTCGACACCAACCGGGTAAGCGCCCAGCAGGCGCGCCGTTTTCTCGACAGGGTCGTTGGCTTTATGGTGTCGCCACTGCTCTGGAGTAAGGTGGCCAGAGGGCTTTCTGCAGGCCGTGTGCAGTCGGTAGCCGTTAAACTGATCGTTGAGCGCGAGCGTGAAATTCGCGCTTTTGAGCCGGAAGAGTACTGGACAGTACACGCCGATCTGGAGACCCCTGAGGATGATCTGGTCCGCTTTGAGGTGAAGAAGCAGGGCTCTGATCAGTTCAGGCCTGTCAGTCAGGACCAGACAGATGCCGCGCTGACCGGGCTGAAAAATGCTTCCTACGAGGTGATTGCCCGTGAGGACAAGCCCACTTCCAGTAAACCGTCGGCACCGTTTATCACATCAACCCTGCAACAGGCCTCCAGCACGCGGCTTGGTTATGGGGTGAAAAAAACCATGATGCTTGCCCAGCGCCTTTACGAAGGTGGTTATATCACCTACATGCGAACAGACTCCACCAACCTCAGTGCTGATGCGGTGAGCGTCTGCCGTGACTTTATCAAAACGCGCTATGGCACTGACTACCTGCCTGAAAAGCCCACGATTTATGGCAGTAAAGCCGGTGCCCAGGAAGCGCATGAGGCGATAAGGCCTTCCAATATTGATATCAAGCCAGGTGATCTGGATGCGATGGAAGAGGATGCCAAAAAACTGTATCGGTTAATCTGGCAGCAATTTGTCGCCTGCCAGATGGTGCCGGCACGCTTCACCAGTACCACGGTGACAGTCAGGGCAGAGGACTTCGAACTTCGAGCAAAAGGTCGGGTGACACTGTTCGACGGCTATCTGAAAGTGTTGCCTGCAATGTCCAAAAAAGGTGACGACATTGAGTTGCCTGAGATGTCCGTTGGCGCCCGGCTGCTGCTGAACAAATTGATCCCGATGCAGCACTTTACCAAGCCCCCGGCCCGTTACTCTGAGGCATCTCTGGTCAAAGAGCTGGAAAAGCGTGGCATTGGTCGCCCATCGACTTACGCATCTATCATTTCCACGATCCAGGATCGTGGGTATGTGCGAGTCGACAATCGCCGTTTTTATGCGGAGAAAATTGGTGATGTTGTTACGGACCGCCTGAACGAAAATTTTACCGACCTGATGGACTATGGTTTTACGGCCACAATGGAAGCCTATCTGGATGAAATTGCCCAGGGCAAGTTGGAATGGAAGCAGGTGCTTGATCAATTCTATTCGGATTTCTCAGCAAAGCTGACCCGGGCTGAAGCTGATGGTGGTATGCGTCCCAATGAGCCATCGCTCACGGATATTCCCTGTCCTCAATGTGGTCGGCCGATGATGATTCGCACGGGGACGACGGGGGTTTTCCTCGGCTGTTCCGGTTACAACCTGCCGCCTAAAGAGCGCTGCAAAGGCACGCTGAATCTTATTCCCGGAGATGAGGCAGTGAATGTCGACGAGGACGATGAGGCCGAATCGAGGCAGTTGATGCACCGTCACCGCTGCCCCCTCTGCAATACGGCAATGGATGCCTATTTGATTGATGAGGGGCGAAAACTGCACGTCTGTGGCAACAACCCCGACTGCGATGGTTTTGAAGTGGAAACCGGCGTTTTCAAGCTCAAGGGGTATGAAGGTCCGCTGATTGAGTGTGATAAATGCGGTAGTGATATGCAGCTCAAGTCGGGCCGTTTTGGCAAATATTTCGGCTGTACCAACGATGCCTGTAAAAACACCCGCAAGTTACTCCGGAGTGGTCAGCCCGCTCCCCCCAAGATGGATCCTGTCCCCATGCCAGAGCTGACCTGCGAAAAAGTCACGGATCATTATATCCTCAGGGACGGTGCATCCGGTCTGTTTCTGGCGGCCAGTCAGTTTCCCCGGCATCGTGAAACACGCGCGCCATTGGTTGCCGAGCTGCTGCCCCATACAAAAGAAATTGATCCCAAGTACCAGTTTCTCTTTGATGCTCCCGTCGCCGATCCCGACGGTCTCCCCACGGTGATTCGCTTTAGTCGCAAAACCGGCGAGCAGTATGTCCAGTCTGAGCAAGAGGGTAAGCCTACTGGATGGAAGGCGTTTTATGACCAGGGTGTCTGGCGGGAAAAGGATGACCGCAAGGGTAAGAAATAGAGGAGACTGCCAGTGAATCCCTTTCTGCCGGCCGTCAATCAGAAGCTCTACTTCTGTGACTTGCTATTGCAACAGGTTGACCGGGAGCTGACGCATGTTGTCGGGCCAGCGGCAAATTTGCGGTTGGTGCTCTGCCAGTCAGCACTGTTCCAGCTCGAAGTCGCCTATCGTCTCTATCTGCGTGAGGTGGCGACAACCTATCGACATAGAGCTGCCGAGTCAATTTCATCTGTTGAGGGGCTGATTGCGGCGATGGAGTCTATTGGTCAATCACCGTCTGAGGCTGAGGAGTTGGCTAACCTGGAGGCGGATAAGGGGAGCTGGCTTGCCAACTTGCTGAATGCCCGAGATCGTCTGCTCGCGGTTCAGCCACAGGAGGTGGTTAATGCTGCGTCACCCATTGCTGTGGTGCAAATTGAGCAGGGTGAAGACAGGGATGAGTTGAGTGTTGATTTGCTCAACGAATGGCTGGAAGCCTTTCGCAGCCTGATTGAGCGTCATCGCGAGCACATGATTGAATGCTGACTGGTATTGCTTGAGCCAGCGCGGGAGCTAATTTTTGTTCTCGGGTTATTAATGCCGTACCCCTCTGGTACAATACAGGCATGTTGTTTTTGAAAACCCGATGGAATATTCAATGGCTATCTCCCTGTTTGAAATCGTAATTTTACCCGATGGAGATGTCGCTCTGCAGCGGACGGATGAAGAGGATGCGCCATTGATCAGGATCAGCTTTTCGGGAGAGGCCAAGGCGTTTCTTCAGGAGGCCAAGGTTGATGTTGCCAAAGCCATGATTGATGCCGGAATTGAGGTCTTTGAGGAGTTGGGTGCAGACAATTTTCAGATGGAAGAGGGCACCATGATCAAAAACCGGGTGCTTCACTGAGAGTAGCCTGCCCATGATGGCTGTTTATCGTAAAGTCGGTTCGACTCACTCTCAGGGCCTGTAGCTGGACAAATACTATTGGGGATTCGTCCGAATAACCCCGACCCCCAAGCCTTCAATAACAAAACTTTTTTCCCGCAAGTCGACCACAATGGGGAGCATCTCTTCGTTTTCCGGTTCGAGCAGTATCTCATGGCGTTTCAGACTTTTGCCCAGACGTTTGACAGTGACATCGTCTTCAATACGTGCGACCACAATCTGGCCTTTCTGTGCCTGCCCCGTTTTGTGAACAGCCAGCAAATCACCATCCATGATGCCGGCATTTTTCATGCTCATACCATGAACACGCAACAGGTAGTCCGCTCTAGGGTTAAACAAGTTTGCCCCGATGTCGAGATAGTCCTCAATGTTTTCTGCTGCAAGAACAGGATCCCCGGCGGCGACACGGCCAATCAATGGAAGGCCGGCGGGCTGCTCATCCAGTAGACGAATACCGCGGGATGCGCCCGAAATCATCTCGATCATTCCCTTGCGCGCCAGTGCCCTGAGATGCTCTTCAGCGGCGTTAGGTGACCTGAATCCCAGCTCGGTGGCAATCTCCGCCCTGGTGGGGGGGTAGCCTGTTTCATCAATATGCTGTTTGATCAGGTTCAGGATTTCCTGTTGTCGGGCAGTCAGTGATGTACTCGCCATGCTTTAACCTCGGGACTCATCGGGATGAATTGCAGCAATTGCCGCGTTGTTGTCCATACTGCTGTAAATAAATATAGCCTGTAATTATTTACAGTATAAAGTTAAATTGATGGTGGGAAAAACTTTTTTCAACGGTATATTCTCCGGGTATCAGCAGGATTGCTGTCAAAGTGAATCATGGAAACACAATGACGGCGTTTTCTCGGACATTGGAGTAGCTTATGGAAGAAATCAAAATCCCCGAAGCCTGGCGTGTTCTGCGTATTCAGTCTGAACTGGTGGATGGCATCGAGTCACTGTCAGGTATGGGTGGTGCGGTGTCAGTGTTCGGTAGTGCGCGCCTTCAACCCGACTCCCGCTACTATCAGGAAGCCGTGGAACTTGGTGAGATTCTGGGAAAAGAGGGAGTGCCCATCATCACCGGTGGCGGACCCGGGGTGATGGAGGCAGCAAACAAGGGTTGTTATGGTACAGGTGCGACTTCCGTGGGTTTGAATATTTCCCTGCCGTTGGAGCAGAATCACAATGCCTTTCAGGATGTATCGCTGGATTTCCGCTATTTTTTCGTGCGCAAGTTCATGTTTGTTAAACATGCCGTGGGGTTTGTCATATTTCCGGGAGGCTATGGCACCCTTGACGAATTATTTGAGGCTTTGACCCTGGTGCAGACTGATAAAGTGCGGCCCTTTCCCATCGTTTTATTGGGGACCAGTTATTGGCAGGGCCTACTCGATTGGCTGAGGGAGACGATGTTGGAGCACGGCTGTGTCTCGGAAAGAGACTTACATTTATTTAGTCTGGTAGACGATGCCGAGAGTGCGGCAAAGATAATCCTGCAACATGCTCGCATGTTGCAGGCACAGGAGATTGCCGAATAATCCGGGCATCAAACAGTACCGCTGGTACCCTAAAAATCATCGAGCCCGTAAACGGTATCGGCATCGATGTCCGTCAATGGGTCATTCCAGTTATCAGGGATAAAGATATCATCTGGAAAGTGGCTGTCTTCGTTGCTCAATTCATATGATGCCCGCCAATCTTCGGGTTGCTCAGCCGGTAGCAGTATCAATTGCTGCCAGGTTTCGAAGTCAATTTCACTGACCTCTCCGCCGACGTGCTGGATTTCTATGGAACCGCTGTGCTCGTCCAGAGCAACAACTTCGAAAATGTCGTCTTGGGAGGCGTCCTCGTACCAGGCGCCTATGACTGGAACTTGTGAAGCCATGATTTAATCCTCCTCATTAGTTCATTGAACGTATCACCAACGGGGAAAAAGTGCACTGGCTACCGGGTGCATTTCTGACGAGTGGAATAGCCGATAAACAGGGTGAAAGTTACTTTTTTTATGAGCTTTTATTTAAATAAATGATGTAACTGCCTTTCCTGGAAGGAGATAATTTCTCTCATTGATCTGAAGTGATAATTCTTTAAGTGCTGAATGTCATAACAGCTTGTTTTTAAAATGAAAAATTCGTCTAATTTGTTAGAAGGTTGACAAGTCTCCGTAGCCTTCTTATTTTGCCCCCCTTGCTAACAAAGGTTTAAGACATGACGCTTGGTCCATTGATGCTCGACCTGGAAGGACTGGTGCTGACCCCGGAAGAACAAGTGCTGATTCTCAATCCATCAGTGGGCGGTATTATCTTTTTTTCCCGAAATTTTGTGAGTTACAGCCAGCTCGTTGAGCTGGTGGCAGACATTCGTGCAATAAGAGGTGACTTATTGCTCTGTGTCGATCAGGAAGGTGGGCGAGTGCAACGCTTCCGCGATGGGTTTACCCATTTGCCGCCGATGCAGGTGCTGGGTGATTTACTGTTGAAGGAAGAGGGGGGCGAGTCATTGCTTCAGGATGCCGGTTGGCTGATGGCCTCTGAATTACTTGCCTGTGGTCTGGACTTCAGCTTTGCCCCCGTGCTGGATCTGGACCGTGAAAGTTGTGCGGTGATTGGCGATCGGTCGTTTGCTGATAATCCGGAGCAAGCCATCCGAGCCGCTCATCATTTTATTACCGGTATGCATCAGGCTGGCATGGCGGCAACAGGAAAGCACTTCCCGGGCCACGGGGGAGTCGTCGCCGACAGTCATCACGAAACCCCCTATGACAACCGCTCTCTTCAGCAATTGCGCGATCGGGACTTGCAACCGTTTGCACGGCTTGCCGGTGAGCTGGATGCGATCATGCCCGCCCATATTGTTTACCCTTGTGTTGATTCTGTGCCGGTGGGGTTTTCCCCTATCTGGTTGCAGAAAATACTGCGAGACGAATTACAGTTTCAGGGTGTCATTTTCAGCGATGACCTGTCCATGAAAGGGGCTGATCTGGTGGGGGGTTACCCGGAAAAAGCCAGCCGTGCGCTGCAGGCCGGCTGTGATATGGTGCTGGTCTGTAACAACCGTACAGGTGCGTTGGAAGTGATTGATTTTCTATCTGAAAATCCTGTGAAGCCGTCTGGGAGATTAGATAAGATGGCGGCCAGGAAGCATCCGGATTGGGATGGACTGCGATCTTCCGAACGCTGGCAGATCACTTCTCAGAAACTTGCCAAACAGCTGAAAAAGTCGTGAACAGGAATCCATAGTATGCAGCAACTGGAAGCGTGGTTAGTCAAAATTACCGGGGAAAGCTATCTGTTGGTCGCCGAAATTTTCCTGATCGTTCTGGCAGCCATGACAGCAGGGTTTTTGGCAACGCGGATACTGAACTTTCTGCAAAAACGGGCACTCAAGACGTCAAATTTCTGGGACGATGCTTTGATTGAGGCGTGCCGCCGCCCTGCAGTCTGGGCAATATGGATACTGGGGGTTAACTATGCGGCGGCTGTCGCCGCCGGACAAGCCGGGTCCGAATGGTACGATTTGCTGGCACCCATTAACCGGGTTGTCATCATCTTTCTGGCGGCGCTATTTTTGCTCAATCTGATTAAGCGCGCTGAACTGAATCTGGTGCATCCTGAATATACCAGTGATCCCATGGATGAGACCACGGTCAAGGCCATTGGCAAACTGCTGCGCGCTTCGGTCATCATCACCGCCACACTCATTGCCATGCAGGCTTTTGGCTACAGTATTTCTGGGTTGCTCGCTTTTGGCGGTATCGGTGGCCTCGCAGTGGGTTTTGCAGCCAAGGATCTGCTGGCAAATTTCTTTGGTGGTTTGATGATTTATCTGGACCAGCCCTTCAAGGTGGGAGACTGGGTGCGGTCCCCTGATAAGGAAATCGAGGGCACTGTCGAAGATATCGGATGGCGGCTGACGCGTATTCGCACCTTTGACAAGCGGCCACTCTATGTGCCGAACTCGGTGTTTAACAGTATTGCCGTGGAAAACCCCTCGCGTATGTTTAACCGGCGGATCTACGAGACGGTGGGTATTCGCTACCAGGATGTCGATAAAATGGCGGGAATTGTGGCCGATGTGAAACAGATGCTGTGTGATCATCCGGAAATTGATCAGAATCAAACCATGATCGTCAATTTTGTCTCTTTTGGTGCCTCATCGGTTAACTTTTTTGTTTATACGTTTACCAAAACCATCAAGTGGGTAGTTTTTCACGAAGTAAAACAGGATGTGCTGTTAAAGGTAAGCGATATCGTAGCCGATCACGGTGCTGAGATTGCTTTCCCAACCTCCACTGTCCATATTCCCGACCAGCTGCGATTGTTGCAGGCTTTGGAAGTCGAATGAGTATCGGCATTATCGGTGGCAGTGGGCTGGACAGCTTTTCGGATTTGAGCGTTCGGGAGCAGCGTGTGGTCACTACAGAGTGGGGGGAGCCGTCTGCTCCTCTCTGTTTTGGCACGTTGGGCAATACGGAGGTTGTATTCCTGGCGCGACACGGTGTGGATCATCGGCTACCGCCTCACCGGGTCAACTACAGGGCAAATATTGCTGCATTGCGTGCGGAGGGCGTGAAGGCTATCTATGCGGTCAATGTGGTGGGTGGTATTAATGGCGAAATGGGCCCGGGCGATCTGGTTATTCCCGATCAGATTATTGATTATACGTTTGGACGGGGTCACACCTACTCGGATAGCCCGGATCAGGCATTACAGCACATCGACTTTACTTTTCCCTATGACGATAGCTTGCGGGATCGACTGTTGCAGGCGGCTATTGCCTGTGGGGCTGCCTGTGAGACAAGGATTCATGCAGAGGCTGTTTATGGCGCCACCCAGGGCCCCAGGCTGGAAACCGCTGCCGAGATTACGCGAATGGCCAATGACGGCTGTGACATCGTCGGCATGACCGCTATGCCCGAGGCGGCACTGGCTCGGGAGTTGCAGATTCCCTATGCCTGTCTGGCGCTGGTGGTGAATATGGCAGCTGGTTTGAGTGAGGAGCGGATCTCTTTTGGGCAGATGGACACTGTGATGGCAAACAGTATGCCACTGGTACGCATGGTTTTGACCAAGGCATTGGCGAGTCCGCAGCACTGATGGTGTTTTTCCAGTGCAAACCTTCGTTGTCATAATTGGTGAATGCGGCCGTCAGTCAGCCGTGGCCCATGTATGGTATGTTACCAATACCAGTACCCCCATTTCAGGGTGATCCAGATAAGTCGGTTTGTTCAGGTCTACCTGTTCCGACTGATTGAGAACAACGATCTTTTTAATTGGCGGGTGACGTTGATCGGCGGGACTGTTTGTGTTGATGGTGGTCACTGGTGAGGCGTCGCCAGACACCGGAAGAGCAGCTAACCAGGGTTTCACCGGTAATTGTGGCCAGCTGTCTGGTCGGCCCGGGTTGCCGGGCAAGGCGCCACCAGTCCCTGGTGTGCTGGCAAAACTGGTTTTCCAGAGATCTGCCTGAATGTGTAGATAGCGGGTCACTACCAGCCGAATACTACCTTCCAGCTCATGGTAGTTGCCATGGCGATGGCCTCCCGAAACAATAATCCAGGGGCTCTGTGCCTGTCCCAGTGCGGGTTGGCGCCATCCGATGTGGGTGAGTACTCGATAGCCTGCAGCGCGGCTCAATGTGTATTCATCGGGTCCCAGGTTGAAGTCTTTTGTCTCAAGAGGAATCAACGATTGTTCCGCAGGTAGGGGGTTGTCCGCCGATGTCGCTGTATCGCTCTCAAGGCGTTGCCAGTTCTCCGGGTATTCCAGTGTGATGTTGGTGGGATGTTGTTCATCCCGATAAAGATCCTGCTGGCTGAATACGATCAGCTCAACCTGATACCAGTCTTCGTTTTGATCCGCTCGAGTCTGTTCGGAGAGACTCGTGCTCAAGGTGACTGCCAATAACAGAAGACATTTGAAAGGCATGCCAGCGGTTTTGAGTGGTTTCATTTAATGTCCATTGTTTGCAGGGGTTAGCCGAGTCAACAACGCCTGTAACTGTTCAATTCGCTGTTCTTTTGTTTCCATAGGTAGAGTATATTTCAAGGTTGATGCCCCTTGAAGTCGAAAAACAGCGGGCTCCTTTTGGACCATTTGTACAATCGTCAGCGGTTCCACCAACGTATCACTGCCAAATTCAATCCGCCCGCCGGTTGGCCCGGCTTCCACCTTGCAGATGCCGAGTTGTCTGGCCTGAAGTTTCAGTGACGTGACTTGAAAGAGGTTTTTCAGATAATCGGGAAGCAGCCCGAAACGGTCGATCATCTCTACCTGAAGCTCCCATAAATCAGCTTCTGTGGTGGCGTTGGCGATGCGCTTGTACATCATCAGGCGCATGTGAACATCCGGTAAATAATCTTCGGGGATCAGCGCCGGCAGGTTCATGTTGATCTCGATATCTTCGGCCAGAGGCACATTCAACTCTACCGCCTTGCCTTTGCGCAGGGCATCAACAGCACGATCCAGCAGTTCCATGTAAAGCGTGAAACCAATCGATTGAATCTGGCCGCTTTGATTCTCGCCGAGCAGTTCGCCGGCACCGCGAATTTCCAGATCATGGGTGGCCAGTGTAAACCCGGATCCCAGGTGGTCGGCATGGGTGATGGCCTCGAGTCGCTTGATGGCCTCAGCCGTCATGGTTTTTGGCTCGGGAGTGAGCAGATAGGCATAGGCCTGGTGGTGAGAGCGTCCCACTCGGCCCCGCAATTGGTGCAGCTGGGCCAGCCCCAGTTTGTCGGCGCGGTCAATGATGATGGTGTTGGCACTGGGGATATCGATGCCGGTCTCGATAATGGTGGAACAGACCAGCACATTGAAACGCTGGTGGTAAAAGTCGGACATGACTTTTTCCAGTTCGCGTTCGCGCATCTGGCCGTGTGCGATATTAACCCGTGCCTCCGGTACCAGTTCTTCTATCATCTGCGCCGTTTTGCCAATGCTCTTGACCTCGTTGTGCAAATAATAGACCTGCCCGCCACGCAGAATTTCCCGCAGGATCGCCTCCCGAGTCACCCGGGGATCATTCTGGCGGACAAACGATTTTACCGAGAGCCTTCTCGCCGGGGGGGTAGCGATAATCGACAGATCCCGAATACCTGACATTGACATGTTCAGGGTGCGTGGAATGGGAGTGGCTGTCAGTGTCAGGATGTCCACTTCGGCTCGCAGCGCCTTGATCTGTTCTTTCTGGCGGACGCCGAAGCGATGCTCCTCATCAATGATGAGCAGTCCCAGATTTTTGTAATTCACCTTGGCATGGAGCAGCTTGTGGGTGCCGATCAGAATATCGACTTTACCCAGACCGGCACGGTGAAGGACCTCCTGTTGTTCCCTGTCGGAGCGGAACCGCGACAGCTCCTCGATGGTGACTGGCCAGTTGGCAAAGCGGTCGCGAAAGTTTTCCAGGTGCTGATGGGCCAGAAGGGTGGTCGGCACCAGCATCACCACCTGTTTGCCACTGGCCACGGCGATAAAGGCGGCACGCATGGCGACTTCCGTTTTTCCGAAGCCAACATCCCCACAGACAAGCCGATCCATGGGCTGCTCAGCCAGCATGTCGCGTCTGACAGCTTCGATGGTGTCCAGCTGATCGGGCGTTTCCTCGAAGGGAAAGTCCGCACAGAAAGCGCGGTAGTCCGCTGCCGGGTCGCGGCAGGCAAACCCCCTGCGTGCCGCGCGAGTGGCATAGATGTCCAGCAACTCGGTGGCGGTATCGCGGATCTGTCGCAGAGCCTTGTCTCTGGCCTTTTGCCACTGATCTGTACCCAGTCGGTGTAAGGGCGCGAGGCTGTCTTCCGCACCACTGTACCGGCTGATTAAGTGCAACGATGATACCGGGACGTAGAGTTTTGCCTGGTCGGCATAGGATAACGTCAGAAATTCCTGTGGTTCGCCACTGGCAGTGATGGTCTGCAATCCCAGGTAACGACCGACACCGTGATCGATATGGACCACGGGCGCCCCAACGCTCAGTTCAGTCAGATTTTTGATGACCTGGTCGGCATCGGTACGTTCTTTGTTGCGTCGGCGACGTTGCATGACCTGCTGGCCAAACAGTTCTGTCTCAGTAATCAGGCTGATATTTGCCGGCGTTACAACAAAGCCGCGGGTCAGCGGGTAGGCGATTATGCCGAGGCGTTGTGTTCCTTCGGCAAAAGACTCCCAGTCGGTTACGTCCTCTGGGCGAATGGACTGGCGACCGAGTAGTTCCAGCAGGGTTTCCCTGCGGCCCGCTGATTCCGCGCAGATCAGTACCCGCTGTCTGGCATTGGCCAGGTGCTCCTGGAGTTTTTTCAGGGGGTTGTCTGCCTTGGCATCAATCGCCACCGGCGGTGGAGCGGATATGTGCAGGGAAAAATGATTTTTCTGCTGGTCGGATTCACTATTGATTCGTGTGCAGGGGTATTTTTTTAGATGGCCGAACAGTTCTTCGACCGGGATAAATAAAGCTGTCGGGGGGAGCAGCGGCCGGGTTGGATCAATACCGTATTCCTGATAGCGCTGGCTGGCATCCTGCCAGAATTTTTCGGCGGCCTGTTCGACAGCCCCTTCGGTAAAGATAAGGCTGTGATCGGGCAGGTAATCAAACAGGGTGGCGGTTTCTTCAAAAAACAGGGGCAGAAAATACTCGATTCCCTGGGGTGGAATACCCTCACTGACATCCCTGAAGACCGGGCAGCGTCGCTCATCGACATCAAAGCGGGACAGCCAGTTGTTCTGAAAGCGCCGGATAGCCGGTTTGTCCAGTGGGACTTCCCGCGCGGGCAGAAGGTGTATGTGATCGGTTTGTTCCAGCGTGCGCTGGGTGTCCGGGTCAAACGTGCGAAGCGTTTCAATTTCATCGTCGAACAGGTCGATCCGGAAAGGTAGCGTGGCGCCCATCGGAAAGATATCAATCAGCGCGCCGCGAACAGCGTACTCACCGTGTTCGACCACGGTATCAACACAGCGATAGCCAGCGGATTCCAGTTGGGTGCGCAGCGTATCGAGGTTCAGTTTGTCACCACGTCGGTAATCGAAGGCGCGCTGGTTGACGAACTCGGCGGGTGGCAAGCGGTGCATCAGGGTGCCAACAGGCACTATCACGACACCGGTACGGGTTTGCGGTAAGCGAGACAGGGTTCGCAATCGCTCGGAGACAATATCCTGATGCGGCGAGAAAATATCGTAGGGGAGTGTCTCCCAGTCAGGGAAATGGAGTACAGCGGCCCCTTCGCCGAGGAAGAATCGCAGTTCGGATTCCAGCTCAGCTGCAGTTTTTGCCGAGTCTGCAATGACGACGGTCAGCCCAGGTACTTGTTGGCTTGCCTCGGCAATGACCAGGGCGCTGCCGCCGTTTACCTCCTGCCAAACGCGCTTGTCGCCAGCTGTGTTGACTGGCGGTAGTGACAAAATCGACATACTGGAATGGCACTTCTGTGGGTTAACCTTGAAGGTATGCTATTTTAGCGGGGCAATAGAGAGATTGATATGCTGTACCCGTGTTTTCCATTCAGAGGCAGATTGCTGATAGGGTTTTGTTTGCTGTATCTGCTGGTGCTGACCGGCTGCAGTGGCTCCTCCTTTCGGGTTCAGGATCTGGCCAAAACGGATATCGACATGGTGGCGGACTTGCACTATCAGCAGGTCGAGCTGTTGCTTAAAGAACTGACGGTGAAGCTCTATAAGCGAAACCCGAGAGAGTTGCAGAAAGTCTCCGGCAAGACGATAGATTCCCGTGTTACGCAAATTTTCACCTATCCGGGAAAGCCCCAGTTTGCTGAGCTGGGAGGTGGCGGTATCGACGCCATTGAACTGTCTGTAGACCCGGCCTTCAGGGGCGACCGCGTGTTTGCACTGATAGTGGGGATGACGGGAATGATCAGGGAGTCCTACGGCCTGAAAACCGAGTTTTTCATGCTGAGTAAACTTGATCATCAGAAGCTTTATCATAGTGCCCGTAACATTGAAATTGCCATGTGGCGAATCAGAACGCACTTGGACGAGCAGGGTAAGTCCCTGATCCTTACCAATAGTCGCAAGGGGGAGGGTTATAACCTCAGTTACGAGCGCCTGTTCGGTAAATTGATTGCCCATCAGGATATGCTCGCTTTGATCATTGCCCAAAAAAACCAGCGAGTCATCAAAACAGTTGCCCTGAATGTGGCCAGCATGGCATTTATCCCCCTCTAAAAACTCCCCTGGCCAGTGATCATCGTTGCGGTGTCGGTTTTTTTGCCACACCGCTGTTTGCTGATCAAGATCAGCCATCGTCGAACCGCAGTACCGGTTATTCACCGCACTTTGTTGCCCTTAAAAGGCTGAATACCGATAATAGCGCCCCAACCCGTGATGGGAGTACCGCCCATCGTGTTAGACCAACAAAATGAGAGGTTTACCTGTGACCGAACAACATCGCCCCATTCCTGCCGACTTTTTTGCTGACTGGAAAGAGCGCGAGTCGCTGGCCGAAGCCATGATCCCTCTGATCGGAAAGCTTTACAGGCAAAATAACGTCTCTCTCTATATGTATGGCAAGAACATGGTCAATCGTTCAGTGATTGATCTGATGAAGGTTCATCGTTTTGTTCGCCAGATTGAACAAAATGAGTTATCGGAATTTGAAACCTTCCCTCTGATTCTGGCGTTGTCGGAAATGGATTTGGGGCCTGCCCATATCGACGTGGGCAAGCTGACTGTCAAATACCAGGAGTCCGGTAATGGTGAGGATCTGACTGCGTTCCTGCAGCGGGAGGTGGGTGACGACATCGGACGTGTACGCAAGCCGCTGCCACAACCCCAAGATGTGGTGCTTTACGGTTTTGGCCGTATCGGCCGGTTGCTGGCCAGGTTGTTGATTGAAAAGACAGGTAGCGGTGATCTGCTGCGATTGCGTGCCATTGTGGTTCGCAAGGGGGGTAGTGCGGATGATTTGGCCAAGCGAGCCAGTCTGCTACGACGCGATTCTGTTCACGGTGCGTTTGACGGCACTATCAGAGTCATTGAGGATAAAAATATTCTGGTGTGTAACGGCAACCCCATTCAGGTGATCTACGCCGACTCTCCTGCGGAGGTAGATTACACCCGCTATGGTATCAGCAACGCAATTGTGATTGACAATACCGGTGTATGGCGTGATGAAGATGGTCTATCCAGGCACCTGCAATGCCCCGGTGCCAGCAAAGTGATCCTAACTGCGCCCGGCAAGGGCAATATTCCGAATATTGTTTATGGTATCAACCAAAATGAGATTGCTGCAGATACCAAAATAATTTCTGCCGCATCCTGCACCACCAATGCCATTGTGCCCGTGCTGAAAGCCCTGATGGACGAATTCGGCATAGACCGTGGACATGTGGAAACCGTACATTCCTACACGAACGATCAGAACCTGATTGATAACTACCACAAAGGGTCACGTCGAGGTCGTAGTGCCGCGCTCAATATGGTGATTACCGAGACAGGTGCTGCCAAGGCGGTGGCAAAGGCATTGCCGGAGCTGGCTGGCAAGCTGACTGGTAATGCGATACGGGTGCCGACTCCCAATGTATCCATGGCGATTCTCAATTTGCAGCTGGGTCGTGAGACAACTAGAGAAGAGCTCAATGAATACATGAGAAAAACCGCACTCTATTCGCCTTTGCAGCAACAGATTGACTATACAATTTCTTCCGAGGCGGTTTCGACCGACTTTGTCGGTTCACGGCATGCCTGTGTTTATGATTCAGAGGCGACGATTGTGAGTGGTGACAGTGTCGTGCTGTATTGTTGGTACGACAATGAGTTTGGCTATAGCTGTCAAGTGGTGCGATGTCTGGAAAATCTGGCTGGCGTATCCTGGCCGATGTACCCGACAGCCTGACAAATAGCCTGCCTCGCCGCACTGTTAAGTTGCGATTCGGGTAAAGTGGTTGTTGGTAGGTGCTTTGTCGAGAATCAATTACCACAATGTCTGTACTGGTAATGGGAAGCCTCCGCCTTTATAATCGCGCCGATTTATTTGCCGGTGTCGGTGCGCCTTAAGCAAACCACCCTGCACGAAAAGCACTGGTGCTGCCGCAGGATGAACATGATGATTTCGGCTGCATTTTTGGGGCTCGAGAAGAGCAATAATTAATGACATTTCGTAATAGGCATTACCTATGATTAAGATCCGTCGGGGATTGGACTTACCTGTTTCGGGCTCGCCCGAGCAAGTCATTCACGATGGTCCCACAGTGAAATCTGTTGCTGTTGTTGGCCCTGATTACGTTGGTATGAAGCCAACTATGGAAGTCAAAGAAGGCGACAGGGTCAAACTGGGCCAATTACTTTTTACTGACAAAAAAACCGAGGGCGTCCGTTATACCGCCCCGGCTGCCGGGGTGGTCACTGCCATCAACCGCGGTGAGCGGAGAGTGCTCCAGTCAGTGGTGATCGATGTGGAGGGTGATGAAGCGGAAACCTTTGCAGCATACAGCAACGATGAGCTGAGTCACCTCGACCGCGCGGCAGTGGTAGAGAATCTGGTCAATTCAGGCCTGTGGACGTCACTGCGCACGCGTCCCTATTCAAAAGTGCCGTCGCCATCTGCGACGTCGCCCAATTCCATTTTTGTCACTGCGATGGATACCAACCCGCTCTCAGCGGATCCGGCGCTGGTCATTGCCGAGCGAGCAGCTGACTTTGAGAACGGGTTGACCGTAATAAGCCGTCTGACGGACGGGGCCGTTCATCTTTGCACTTCCAGTGATTCCGTTATTAAAAGCGGAGGAGCGGCCAGTGTTCAGCTTCACAGTTTTTCAGGGCCGCACCCCGCTGGACTCGCCGGTACTCATATTCACTTTATCGATCCGGTGAGTGATCACAAAATGGTCTGGACAGTGGGTTACCAGGATGTACTGGCGATAGGTGCATTGTTCACAACAGGCCATATCGATGCCCGCAGAGTCATTTCGCTGGCGGGCCCCCAGGTTGTCAAGCCACGACTGGTTCGCACAAGACTGGGTGCCAATCTCTCCGAATT
>DDNV01000012.1:21599-28712 GCA_002341315.1 Cellvibrionales bacterium UBA2511 | reverse complement strand
TGGGTGCCAATCTCTCCGAATTGACTGCCGGTGAACTAAAGGACGGCCAGAATCGACTGGTGTCCGGGTCAGTGCTCTCCGGTAGAGCGGCGAGTGGACCTTTTGATTTCCTGGGTCGTTACCATGTCCAGGTCTCTGTTTTGCTGGAAGGTCGACAACGGGAGTTTTTCCGTTATCTTTCCCCAGGCAGTAGCCGGCACTCAGCGATGCCCATTTATCTGTCATCGCTGAATAAGAGCAAAAAAATTGATTTCACGACCAACACCAATGGCAGTGAGCGGGCAATGGTGCCGCTGGGTAACTATGAGAAAGTAATGCCACTGGATATATTGCCCACCCAGTTATTGCGGGCACTGATTGTCGGTGATACGGAGACAGCTCAGAAGCTGGGCTGCCTGGAGTTGGATGAGGAAGACCTGGCACTGTGTACCTATGTCTGCGTAGGAAAGTATGAATACGGTCCGATTCTTCGGGATAATCTGGCCCGCATTGAGAAGGAGGGCTGATCATGAAAGTATTGCGTAATTATCTCGATAAAATTGAGCCTCACTTCGAGCATGGCGGCAAATTGCACAAGTGGTATGCGCTCTATGAAGCGGTAGATACGATTTTCTACTCTCCGGGAACAGTGACCAAAAACGGTTCACACATCCGCGATGGCATTGACCTGAAGCGTGTCATGATCACCGTCTGGCTGGCAGCCTTTCCGGCTATGTTTTATGGTATGTACAACCTCGGTTTCCAGGCCAACACGATTCTGGCCGGTATGGATGCCACATCCATAGAAGGCTGGAGGGGACCTTTAATCACCCTGTTTGCCGGACATGATCCGAACAGTATCTGGGATTGCCTCTGGTATGGCGCCGTTTACTTCATTCCCATCTATGTGGTGACCTTTGTTGTGGGTGGCTTCTGGGAGGTTATGTTTGCCACCGTTCGGGGGCACGAAATCAACGAAGGTTTCTTTGTCACTTCAATCCTTTTCGCCCTTGTTTGCCCCCCGGATATGCCGCTGTGGATGGTGGCTCTGGGTATCAGTTTTGGTGTGGTGATTGGCAAGGAAGTCTTTGGGGGTACTGGCAAAAATTTCCTCAATCCGGCACTCGCCGGTCGAGCTTTCCTGTATTTTGCCTATCCTGCCGAAATGTCTGGCGATGCGGTATGGACCGCTGTCGATGGTTATACTGGCGCGACAGCCCTGTCTGTTGCCGCTAGTGAGGGAATGGCAGCACTGCAGAATCAGGTGACCTGGCTGGATGCGTTCTTTGGCAACCTGCATGGATCGGTCGGTGAGGTTTCCACGCTGGCCATCTTTATCGGTGGTGCCCTGTTGTTGATTACCAGGATTGCCTCTTGGCGCATTGTCGCCGGTGTGATGATCGGTATGATTGCATTGTCCACCCTGTTTAATTTTATCGGTTCTGAAACCAATCCCATGTTTGCCATGCCCTGGTACTGGCACATGGTGGTAGGCGGATTTGCTTTTGGCATGATATTTATGGCCACTGAGCCTGTTTCCGCCTCGATGACCAATACAGGCAAACTGTGGTACGGCGTATTGATTGGTGTTATGGCGGTGTTGATCCGTGTTGTAAATCCGGCCTTCCCGGAGGGAATCATGTTGGCGATACTCTTTGCCAATCTGTTCGCGCCTCTTATCGACCATTTCGTGGTGCAATCCAATATCAAAAGGAGACTTGCACGTGGCTAGTAATGAAGGGATAGGTAAAGTTCTGACAGTTGCTGTCGCGTTGTGTCTGGTCTGTTCCGTGGTGGTGTCGTCAGCAGCCGTGCTGTTGCGTGATGCCCAGCAAGCGAACAAGGCGCTGGACAAGAAATCCAATATTCTTTCTGCCGCCGGATTGCTTGAACCCGGTATGAGTGTTGAAGAACAGTTTAAAAAGATCGAGGTCAAAATGGTGAATATCGACACCGGTAAGTTTACCGATGACGTTTCTCCAGACACTTACGATCAGCGCAAAGCAGCAAAGAACCCGGAGTTCTCGGTGAATCTTTCGAAAGAGGCAGATGTGGCCGGCATATCCCGTCGCGCAAAATATGCGGTCGTATATTTGGTGCGCGATGGTGATGACCTTGAAAAGGTGGTGTTGCCGGTCAGGGGCCCCGGGCTCTGGTCCACGCTTTATGGCTTTATTGCCATTGAGGGTGATCTCAATACAGTTGCCGGTCTGGGTTTCTACGAGCACGGCGAGACCCCTGGGCTGGGTGGCGAAGTTGATAATCCACTTTGGAAGGGTAACTGGCCGGGCAAGAAAATTTACGGGGATGATGGGGACGTTCAACTGACGGTGATCAAGGGTTCTGTTGATAAATCCCGTCCGGAGGCTATTCATCAGGTGGATGGCTTGTCTGGTGCTACCCTGACAACACGGGGCGTTGATAACCTCATTGAATTCTGGATGGGTGAAAATGGCTTCGGTAAATTTCTCTCCAACCTGAAAGCCGGGGAGGCGTAATCACTATGAAAATCAAAGACATTATTGTCAGACCTATTTTCGATAACAATCCGATTGCCTTGCAGATATTGGGTATATGTTCTGCGCTCGCAGTGACCTCCAGTATGAAAGTATCACTGGTTATGTGTATTGCATTGACAGTTGTGGTGGCATTTTCCAACCTGTTTGTTTCAATGCTTCGCAATCACATTCCCGGTAGCATTCGTATTATCGTACAGATGACGATCATTGCTTCTCTAGTGATTGTTGTTGATCAGATCATCAAGGCAGTGGCTTACGATATCAGTAAACAATTGTCCGTTTTTGTGGGGCTGATTATCACCAACTGCATCGTGATGGGTCGTGCAGAGGCTTTTGCCATGAAAAACCCGCCGATCCCCAGCTTTCTGGATGGTATTGGCAATGGTCTTGGTTACAGCATGATTCTGATTGTGGTGGCCTTCTTCCGTGAATTGTTGGGCACGGGGAAACTGATGGGTGTCGAAATCATGGCAGCTACCAATGTCGGGGGCTGGTATGTTCCGAATGGCCTGATGCTGCTACCACCGAGTGCTTTCTTTATTATCGGTTTCATTATCTGGGCGATTCGCGCCAGGAAGAAAGATCAGATAGAACCGGCGGACTTTACAATTTCGGCCAATAGCAGCACCAAGGAGGCGATGTAATGGAACATTATCTGGGTCTTCTGATACGAGCAATATTTATCGAAAATATGGCCCTGGCGTTTTTCCTGGGCATGTGCACGTTTATCGCCATTTCGAAGAAAGTCGAAGCCGCTATCGGGCTAGGGATAGCGGTCATTGTTGTGTTGACGATCACCGTGCCGGTTAACAATATTATCTACACGGCCCTGCTGGCTGAAGGTGCGCTTGCCTGGACAGGTATTGAGGCCTTAGCCAATGTTGACCTGAGCTTTCTGGGTTTGTTGAGCTATATTGGCGTGATTGCTGCCATCGTTCAGATTATGGAGATGTTTCTGGACAAGTATGTTCCGGCCCTCTACAACGCGTTGGGCGTTTTCCTGCCATTGATTACAGTGAATTGTGCCATTCTGGGTGCTGCATTATTCATGGTGGAGCGCGACTACAATCTGGCTGAAAGTGCTGTATACGGATTTGGTGCCGGCACTGGTTGGGCGCTTGCGATTGTGGCCCTGGCAGGCATCCGGGAAAAGCTTAAATACAGTGATGTTCCGGAGGGTCTACGTGGCCTGGGCATTACATTTATCACGGTTGGCCTGATGTCGTTGGGTTTTATGTCCTTCGGCGGCATATCCCTGTAATCGACGAAGAGAGGATAGATAATGAATCTGGAAATCATACTCGGCGTCGTCATGTTTACCGTTGTCGTGCTGGCATTGGTGGCTTTCATTCTGGCAGCAAGGTCCCAGCTGGTCAGTTCCGGTGATGTCACCATTGATATCAATGGTGAGAAGAAAATTACCGTAGCTGCTGGTAACAAGCTCTTGCAAACCCTGTCCAACGCTGGACTTTTCCTGCCTTCTGCCTGCGGTGGTGGCGGCACATGTGCTCAATGTAAATGCATTGTCCTCGATGGTGGTGGTGCCATGCTGCCAACCGAGGAGTCTCACTTTACCCGCCGTGAAGCCAAAGAGGGCTGGCGCCTTTCCTGTCAAACACCCGTTAAACAGGATATGCGTGTAGAGGTGCCAGAGGATGTCTTCGGGGTCAAGCAGTGGGAATGCACGGTTGATAGCAATCCGAATGTGGCGACTTTTATCAAAGAGCTGACGTTGCGTTTACCTGAGGGTGAAAATGTCAACTTCCGTGCGGGCGGTTATGTCCAGCTCGAATGCCCTCCCCATCATGTCAAATACAAAGATTTTGATATTGAGCCCGAATACCGGGCAGACTGGGAGCGGTTCGGATTTCTGGATCTAGAGTCGAAAGTGGATGAAACCGTTATTCGCGCCTATTCCATGGCCAATTATCCTGAAGAGCGAGGGGTGGTGAAATTCAATATTCGCTGCGCGACCCCACCACCTGGATCCAAGGGCATTCCCCCGGGTCAGATGTCCTCTTACACTTTCAGCCTGAAACCCGGAGATACAATCAAGGTTTATGGCCCATTTGGCGAATTCTTCGCCAAGGACACCAGTGCAGAAATGGTGTTTGTCGGTGGTGGTGCTGGGATGGCGCCCATGCGCTCGCACATATTTGACCAGCTTCGCCGGATAAAAACTGATCGCAAGATGACCTTCTGGTATGGCGCTCGCAGCCTCAAGGAGTGCTTCTACAGCGAGGAATATGACGAGCTGGCTGAACAAAACCCCAATTTTGAGTGGCATCTGGCTCTTTCGGACCCTCAGCCCGAAGATAACTGGGAAGGGCTCACTGGCTTTATTCACCAGGTACTTTATGAGAATTATCTGAAAGATCATCCTGCTCCGGAAGATTGCGAGTATTACATGTGTGGCCCACCCATGATGAATGCCGCAATGATTAAAATGTTGGTTGACTTGGGTGTAGAGCAAGAAAACATCCTTCTTGACGACTTCGGTGGTTAATGAATCGTTTGATCAATCGACTAAAAATAAAAGCGGGGCCTATGGCCTCGTTTTTATTTGTCACTGTAATGGTTTCTCTGTTGTCTGCCTGCGATCGACAGTCCCAATTGGTCTTCGACGGTCGGACGATGGGGACTACCTATCAGGTCAAGTTGGTACCAAGTGAGCAATCAGTCAGTGACGACCTTGGACAAAAAATTCAATCCAGATTGGATAGCCTGAACAATACCTTCACGACTTACCAGCAGGATTCGGAATTGATGTTGCTGAATCGCGCACCAGTGGGCCAGGTCTATGCGGTTTCACAGGACATGTTGCATGTGTTGAACACTGCCAAGGAAGTACACCAACTGACGTCCGGGGCATTTGATCCCACCGTTGGTGCACTGGTAAATCTATGGGGGTTTGGTCCGGAAAACACAGGTAACCGGGTTCCTTCGGAGACAGATATAGCCACTGAATTGGGATTGCTGGGTTTCAATAAGCTGCAGATCACCCCGGATGCTACTAGCATTACCAGATCCAGCGATATCGCTCTGGACATGTCTGCGGTTGCAAAGGGGTACGCAGTCGATGCAGTTGCAGAATTACTGGAGCAAGAGGGGTTCAATAATTATCTGGTTGAAGTGGGTGGTGAACTTCGTCTGAAAGGTGTAAAAGCGAACAAGGATCCCTGGCGTATTGCCATTGAAGCACCTTCCCTTGAAAGAGGCCTGGTTCAGAAAGTCCTGGTTCCCGGAGATGCGGCAGTGGCAACTTCCGGAGATTATCGCAATTATTTTGAAAAAGACGGCAAGCGTTATTCACACACCATTGACCCTCGCACCGGTTATCCGCTCGATCATCAACTGGCTTCTGTTACCATCATTGCCGAAACGGCAGTGTTTGCTGATGCATTGGCCACTGGATTTATGGTGCTGGGGGCTGATGCCAGCCTTAAGATAGCCGAAGAAAATAAACTGGCGGTTTATTTGTTGGTCAAAGAAGGTGAGGCTTTTAAAAGCTACTATTCATCCGCTTTTGCCCCTTTTTTGTCAGGAGATTAGATGATGTTGTTGTTCGTGCTTGTATTTGTGGTGCTGATGTTGATTATTGCAGCCATGGCTGTTGGCGTGATGATGGGAAGGAAACCATTAAAGGGATCCTGTGGCGGTGTGGGTGCTGCTTTGGGTGAAAAAAACTACAGCTGTGATATCTGTGGTGATGACCCGAATAAATGTGATGAGATCGGTCAGGCCACAGGGGGTGACGCTCGGCGCACTGATTTGGCCTACGATGCGGCTAGGCGATAATACAGCTTGGTGATTATGGTTTGGGTGGTGGCTCAAATACGCAACGGATTAACAAATAAAGTCAGCTGTTGTCCCGGTTTGAGGTAATTCTCAGGGTTCAGTTTATTCCAGCTCAAAATGTCGTCGATTTTCAGGTCAAACTTGCTGGCGATGCGGTATAGAGAATCGCCCCGGCGAACTTGGTAATTGACCTTTTTTTCTCCTTTTACCGATGTTGATGAGCCTGAGTTTGCTTTCACATTAAGCAATTGCCCCGGCCTTAAGGGTGAATTGATGTCCAGTCGACTCCATGTTGCGATATCTTGAACGCTGACCTTATGCTCTCTGGCAATCTGCCAAAGCGTATCCCCGGTTTGTACTCGGTATGAGGCCAGAGAGACCGTCTGTGGGTGGTGATCGAGGCCAGTGCCGGGAATTTTCAGGCGCTGGCCGATGTTGAGTAAATCCCCCCGCAGGTCATTCTGCACGCGTAACTGATGAATGCTTATTCCATATTCAGCAGCAATGCCTGACAGTGTATCCCCCGATCTCACCTGATACTCCTTGATCGGTGCCCATTGCGCGACAGGTGTATTGTTAAGCACCAGTTTAAACCCTGCGACGCTTTCTACCGGCAGGACGATACGGTGGGGACCTTCGGGATGTGTGACCCAGCGACTGTAGCCGGCATTGAGCTGATGCAGTGTGTCGCTGTCAATACTGGCCATCTCTGCCGCTTTAACCAGATCGAGTTGTTCCGGTAAATCGACGACGTCAAAATAGGGCGAATCCGGAATGGAGGGCAATACGATGCCATGAGATTCGGGGTCTGCAACTA
>DDNV01000012.1:10902-21424 GCA_002341315.1 Cellvibrionales bacterium UBA2511 | reverse complement strand
GATTCGGGGTCTGCAACTACCCGGGATATCGCCAGCAATTGCGGTACATAGGCCCTGGTTTCACGGGGTAATTTCAATGACCAGAAGTCTGTTGGTTTGCCGTCGCGCTTGTTGCGTTCAATAGCTCTTCTGACAGTGCCTTCACCACTGTTATAGGCCGCCAGAGCCAACAGCCAGTCGCCTTCAAAATAGTTGTTCAGGTATGTCAGGTAACTGATTGCCGCTTCGGTTGCCGCCAGCGGATCACGGCGGCCATCGTACCACCAGTCCTGTTTAAGACCGAATCGATCGCCAGTCATCGGGATGAACTGCCAAAGTCCTGATGCATGGCTGCCAGAGTAGGCAAAAGGGTCGTAGGCGCTTTCAACGACCGGCAGCAGTGTCAATTCCAGAGGCAGATTGTTGTCTTCCAGCTCTTCAACAATATGGTAGAGATACAGCTCGCCGCGGCTCATGACGCGGTCAATATAACTCTGGTTATTGCTGAACCACTCAACCTGTTTAGCGATGCGAGGATCAGCGTAGTGTCCTTGCAGGGCCATCCCGTCGCGCACTCGCCGCCACAAGTCATCGGTAGAGTCGGGCTTGAGGTCGACCGGTTCAGTTTTGTCAGTATTTTTTCCGGAGAAGATGATCCAGCGTTTTTCCCGAGGTACAGTGGAAATCTGTGTGTTGGACTTCTTCGCTTTGTTGGGGTGGGTGGCTGCGCTGTGTGGGTAGTTATGGCTTGACTGTTGCGCACAACCGGATATTAAGGCAATAAAAACAATAAGATACGCTCGAAAAAAAATCTGCATGGTATTATGTTCTTTTTGCCAGTACCAGCTTAAGGATTCTAACTACCTGAGCCATCAAGATCAATTTATCTCTGACACTTCGGGAGGTGTTGTGAACAAACGCCCAGTTTGGAATGCTTGGGGTATGCGACGGATATTGAGCCTGGCTGTGGCAAAGAACCGGCCTAAAACTGATCTTTCCAGTGGCGAATAATAGCGAATACATCGCCAACGGTTCCTCCGGAGGGAAGCCCCCGGGCACTGGCTGCCCTCCTCACTGAATCCTGGGTTACCCGCAGGAAGGGGTTGGTTGTCAGTTCTTCTGCCAAACTTGAAGGAACCGTGGCCTGTGCCCGGCTGCGTAGTTGAATGACCTGCTTTAAGCGTTCCTGCACTGCACGATTTTCCGGCTCCACAGCTTGGGCAAATAAAAGGTTGGCCTTGGTGTATTCATGGGCGCAATAGATTTTCGTTGCCGGCGGCAAGGCGGCAAGCCGCGACGATGATCGCCACATTTGTTCAGGTGAACCTTCAAATAATCGACCGCAGCCACCTGCAAACAGGGTGTCTCCACAAAACACCAATGGAGTTCCCGCCTCAAAAAAAGCTATGTGGTCCAGGGTGTGACCCGGTACGCCAAGAACATTAAAGTGGGTGCCGTCAAGAGTCAGCTGGTCGCCATCGACTAGGCTATGCGTTGTCTGGTGTATGTCCGGTGGTCCGTAGACCGGGACTGCCGTATGGTGAAGCAGTGAGTCGACCCCGCCCACGTGATCGGGATGGTGGTGCGTGATCAGAATACCCGAAAGATCCAGATCAAGGCTTCCCAGTGCCTGCAGAACGGGTTCCGCGTCTCCTGGATCGACGACAAAGGCCAACCGACTGTCGGGTTGGTGAAATAGCCATAGGTAGTTGTCTGAAAATGCAGGCAACCTGTGCACGATAAGAGGCATGATAGGTTCCAGTGGTTTTAAAAATTGATCTTTCCCATAATAACGAACTTCGTCTTGTGGGTGAAAACCGGAAATCAGAATGAAACGGCATAACTGGTTGCTAGCAGCAAGGGAGTTTCTTGAGCAACGGCATATTGTCCGTCCCCTGGCCGACTCGCAGGGTTCGCTGGACAGCTGGTTTCAGTCCCGCTCTGGGCAAGTGTTGTTGCATCGCGAAAGAGCCATGCTCGAGCATATGATGCCTGGATCGGGTGCCCACCGTCTCATGTATCTGGGTGCCAGTTCAAACCGCTTGCTGGTTGGTGATTTTAATCATTTGCAGAGTTTTTCTATTGGCGCCTCTGCGGTGTTGCCAGGTTGCGCTTCGGCAATCGCGGATTTCGATGCCCTGCCGTTACCATCGGAAACCATTGATACTGTGGTGCTGCACCATGCACTGGAATTTTCTGCTTATCCACACGAAGTCCTCAATGAAGTGGCAAGGGTTTTGACTCCCTGTGGTCATGTGGTGATCGTAGTGGTGAATCCACTCAGTCTGTTCGGTCTAAGTAAATGGGTCGCACGATATTTCTCTTCCCGTGCGATATGGTCATACCATAGTCTCCGTTACAGCCGTCTGCTCGATTGGTTGCGGTTGCTCAACCTGCAACCCATTCAGGCTGTTTCCGGTTGCTTTGGCTGGCCATTGCAACACCTGGCTACGTTGGACCGAAAAAGCTTCCTGGAATCTATCGGCCAAAAGAGTAAGTTGCCCTGGGGCGCCTTTTATATTGTGGTGGCCAGAAAATACACCGCCCGGCTAACCCCGGTTAAACCCGGATTGTGGCGTTCAGTCAGCCTTCCGGTTTTGCCGGTCACAAAGAAAAATGGCGCTATGAAAAAACCATTTGATGGAGAGCAGTAATTGAAGGATGTAGAAATTTTTACTGATGGTGCCTGTCGGGGAAATCCCGGCCCAGGTGGCTGGGGTGCACTGTTGCGGTACGGGGAGCTTGAAAAAAAACTTTACGGTGGTTCCCTGGATACAACCAATAACCGTATGGAACTGATGGCTGCCATTGAAGCGCTCTCTGCATTAAAGAAACCCTGTCGAGTCGCCCTGACTACCGACTCCGAATATGTGCGGCAGGGGATTACCACCTGGTTATCGAACTGGAAGCAGAAAGGCTGGAAGACCTCGGCAAAAAAGCCGGTGAAAAATATTGATCTCTGGCAGCAGTTGGATCAGCAGGTGGCCAGACATGAGGTTCAATGGCACTGGGTAAAGGGCCACAGTGGTCACCGCGAAAACGAGATTGCCGATCAGTTGGCAAATCTTGGTATCGATGAGCTTTTATCAAACAACAGATAACCAATAACACAGCATAACAAGGTGTTGCCATGCGACAGATCGTCCTCGATACAGAAACCACGGGACTGGAAACGAGCCAGGATCACCGGATTATAGAAATCGGCTGTGTTGAGCTCGTTAATCGCCGTCTCACTGGTCGGCATTATCATCAGTACATCAACCCCCTGCGTGAAGTGGACGATGGGGCGATGGAGGTGCACGGGATAAGTAATGAGTTTCTTGCCGATAAACCACTATTTGCCGACGTTGCCGAGCAATTCCTGGCGTTTATTGAAGACGCCGAGCTGGTGATTCATAACGCTCCCTTTGATGTAGGATTCATTGACCATGAGTTCAGAAAGCTGGACGGCTTTGGCAGAGTGATGGATTACTGCACTATCGTCGATACCCTGGTGATGGCCAGGCAGCGCCACCCCGGCCAGAAAAATAATCTCGACGCCCTTTGCAAGCGGTATGACGTGGATAATGCCCAGCGTGATTTACACGGCGCATTGCTGGATGCTGAAATTCTTGCAGACGTTTACTTGATGATGACAGGTGGCCAGGTGGATCTTGTTCTGGGCGGACAGAGTCATACCACCGGTGATCTCGGAACACAGGAGATACGCCGTCTGCCATCTGGCCGGCCGCAACTGCCTGTCATCAAGGCGACGACAGAAGAAGTCGCCGTACACTGTGACCAGCTGACCCGTATTCAAAAAATCAGCGGTGACCAGTGTGTCTGGCTTGCTGCGACCGATGCCGTTGATGAAGCCTCTCGCTAGAGAATAGACATGGCTCACCCCCGGCGATAAGCACGCCCCCTGTTTGCTGAGACATGGATCGTCTTTACAAACACCTGAATTTGAAAGCGCCTCATTGGTATCAGGGTGTGCAGAAATGCCCCGAAGCGCTTTTTCAGGCCTATTGCAAGTAAAGATAAACCTCTACGATCAGCAAGTTTGCGGTAAAGGTGCGAGATGTAATAGCGAGATGAGGATCGACAACCGGGTAAGCAATAATGGCGTGCTTTTAGCTGACAGGCAAGTCGCCCGAACTGGTTGATAAACACCTTATAAATTGGCTGAGATACGTGATAGCCATTAAAACGCTGGTCTGTCGATTCAGCCTCAAACCACGGTGATTAATAATGTTATTATCAAAATATCCGGGTATGTTACACAGTATAGCTGGCTTTTGTTTTTGTAATGGTCGGTGATCTGAAATAGGCATTTGATGGTATGTATCAAATAAATACACAGGCATTAAAGCTAGTCAGGGAAGAGCTCGATAAGGAAGTCGGTATCCTGGTTGATCTGCTTGAACAGCCGGTGGAATCCATTGACTGGTCTGAATGCAGCCGGGGTTTATCTCAGCTCCATGGTGTGTTTTCGCTACTGGAAATGGTCGGCGGAAAAATGCTTCTGGACGAAATGCAGGAGACCGTCAGAAAAGCGGAGGATGGCTCTCCTGGCGCAGCGGTGGTGAATACTGTCAAACACTCACTGGAACTGATGCCCGGTTATGTCTGCCAGCTGCAGATGCACGGTAAGGACAGTCCTCTGTTGTTGTTGCCAGAGATCAATCAGTTACGGGCAGCCCGCAAGCAGCCTCAGCTCAATGAATACCAGCTTCTGAATGGTTTAATGCCGGATGTACCAACGATTTCCTCGGTGGCACAGAAGGATCATCACTCAATTGAAGCGATCCGGGTCGCCCGACAGCTTTACCAACAGGGTTTGGCTCATGTTCTCAAGGGGAGTACTCGTCCCACCGCGATAAAAGTGATGGCCCATGGTATACAGCGTTTGCGCAATTCACTTAGCGACGAAAAAGAGGCCATCTACTGGGCATTGGTATTCGATGTGTTAGGTGCACTTTATCGTGGTGCGCTTGGTTTTGAGCAGAGCCGTTTGCGAAGTCTTATGGCTATTGAGCGGCAGTTGCGCATGCTGTCTGACAACGCACCCGCTGAACAAAGTTATCCCATATCGCTGCAACAGAATATGTTGGCCAACTTTCTGTTGTCCGGCATGAATACCGAGGGTGCTGCCAAACTGGCAGTCCGCCTTGGCATCTCACCACTGGATTTTACCGCTACCGATATCCGCAATGTGCGGGCTATGTTTGTGGAAGAGGGCAATCAGTCCTTTGTCGAGCGCCTTGCCGTGATCGCTACCCAGATCGAGCAATTGCGGAGCTTGCTGGATGATCAGGTGAAACAGGAAAGTATCGGGAGCGGACCCCTCAAGGAAGCCGCTGTACTTTTTTCTGCACTATCTGAAGAGTTGAAAAACTGTGGGCTGGGTTTGGCTGAAGAGCGTTGTTCTCAGCATGCTCTTGCCATTGCGAACCTGACGGACAGTACATTGCCCTCTGGGATTATGGAGGAGATGGCAGATACGCTGCTATATCTGGACTCTATTATTCTGGAGCTCCAGTCACGGCCGCACTCTGAAAGTGAGCGCATTAAAATTAATGCGTTGAGCATTAAAGAAGTTGTTGAAGAAAATATAATCAGTCATGCGCAGCGGCGAGTGTTGCAGGAAGCGTCGAGTCATCTGGCCAGTATCATGCAGCTGACCTCGGATTATTGTGATGGCATTGCCGGCGATGAGCTGGCAATACCGCTGGCCGATAACTTCAAAATGATATTGGGTGCGGTTGGCATACTCGGCTTGACGCGTGCTGAGAACGTAACAGTCCGCTGTCTCGATATTATCAACCACAGCCTGGGCCCAGCCAGTCAGCTGCCGCTGTCATCCATCATCGAGGTGTTTGCCGATGCCGTGGTAAGCCTGGAGTACTACCTGGATAATCGCCGCTGGAATTCCGATTTCGAGGATACCGTTCTCGGTGTGGCTGAAGAGTGTCTTGAGAAACTGGAAAGCTAGTTCTATACCTCCAGAGAAGCAGCAGCCAATGTCCGATTATCACTTTGAGCCCTGTATCCGTATTCCCGGGCATAATAGCCGTCAACCGCTATTTCTGCTGGTGCGTGGTCAGCAATTGCTCTGCCGGACGAACTCGGATCCCGGCATCCTGTTTGATGGCGATGAAGTCGATACATCAGGTTTCCCGGTGCATTTGCTTGGACTGTTTCACCGTTGCCCCTGTTATGTGTTGGATATGACGCATGCCCAGGTGCTGCCGGCGAGAACTGAATGGCGTGATCTCCGTGCGTTGTTACAGGATCTCTCCGCTGACCTTTTCAATCTGGCCGGGCGTGCCTGTCAGGTTGCTCAATGGGATCTCCAGCATCGCTACTGTGGTTTCTGTGGCAGTCAGACAGTGGTTTCTCCGGGAGACAGGTCGCGGCGTTGCAATGATTGCCATGCGTTTTTTTACCCCAGGATATCGCCTTGCGTGATTGTCCTGATAACCCGGGACGACCATTGTTTACTGGCCAGCAGTGCCCGTAACCAGGGAAAGTTTTACAGTGCGCTGGCAGGTTTCATTGAGCCGGGGGAGTCGGCAGAACAGACAATCCACCGTGAGGTGATGGAGGAAGTGGGTATTCGGGTAGATAACCTGCGCTATTTTGGAAGTCAGCCCTGGCCGTTTCCAGGGCAGTTGATGATTGGCTTCCATGCAGATTATCACTGCGGGGATATCCAAGTGGACGGTATCGAAATCACCCAGGCGGACTGGTGGCGATTTGATCGTTTGCCTCCCTGCCCGGGCTCTCAAACCCTCTCTGGTCAACTGATTCAGCATTTTGTTGATAGCTGTCTGGGTATAGACCCACTACCATGACTGCTTCCACGCTAGTGCCGATCATTGTAGGCGTCATTTTTTTGCTGCTGGCACTCAGGTTGCTGTTGAGCGGGGGCATGCTCAAGGCAATCGTGCGAGCCTTGCTGGGGTTATCGTTTCTCGCAGCCAGCGCCATGTTTTTTCTTGGTGGCTACGACCTGCTGACCTATAAACGATTGCTGGTGGAGCAACCCGTGGCTACCTTACAGTTTGTTAAACTGGCGCCACAGAGCTACCGTGTATTGCTTGTTCAGATCGATGGAGAGGAACACCGTCTGCAACTATTGGGAGATCAGTGGCAACTGGATGCCCGGACCTTGCGTTGGCATCCTTCTCTGGCCAGTATCGGTTTTAAATCCCAGTACCGGCTGGACAGAATCAGTGGTCGTTATGCGGATATAATTGAACAACGGCACGGCGAGCAGACGGTACACCCGCTGCAAGTCAGCCCCTATGGTTTTGATGCCTGGCAGGTACTCAGACAGGTACCCTGGTTGCAGGAGTGGGTCAGCGCTAAGCAGGGCACTGCAACTTACCAGCCGATGGCGGATGGTGCTGTTTACGAGGTGACGCTGGCGTATGGCGGGTTGTTTGCCCGTCCGGTCAATAGCGAAGCCAAGCGGGCAGTATCTGGTTGGCGATAATCTTCACGAACAAATGCGCGTTATTTATAGAGAGTAGACGGATAAGGGAGTCACACATTGGATTTTTTACTGGAATACGGACTTTTTCTGGCCAAAGTCGTTACGGTCGCTTTGTCTTTGGTGGTGGTGCTGGGGTTGCTGATCAATCTTGGTGGCCGCATTCGCAAGCAAGAGGGTGTCCTGGAAGTTGAGAAAATCAACGATACCATTGAGCAGTTGGGGAATGCTGTGCAGACAGCCATGCTCGGTAGCGCCGAAAGAAAAAAACTGGCAAAGCAGAAAAAGAAAGAAGCAAAAGATCGGCTCAAGCAGGTATCAGAAAAGACACGCGTGTTTCTGCTTGCCTTCAAGGGTGATCTGCGTGCCTCCGCGGTGGCAAGCCTGAGAGAGGAGATCACCGCCGTTTTGAGTCAAGCCAAACCGGAAGACGAAGTGGTTGTGCTGTTGGAAAGTGCCGGAGGTATGGTGCATAGCTATGGTCTGGCCGCCAGCCAGCTTGATCGCATCAAGAAACGGGGTATTCCGCTCACGGTCTGTGTCGACAAAATAGCTGCCAGTGGTGGTTACATGATGGCCTGCGTGGCAGACAAGATTCTTGCGGCTCCTTTTTCCATGATCGGCTCTATCGGTGTCGTTGCCCAGCTACCCAACTTCAATCGGTTGCTTAAAAAACACGATGTCGATGTGGAATTACACACCGCCGGTGAATTCAAGCGAACACTGACGATGTTTGGCGAGAACACTGATGAGGGGCGGGAAAAATTTATTGAGGATATCCAGGAAATCCATGACCTGTTCAAAAATTTTGTTGGTAGCCACAGAAAAGATCTGGATATCGACAAAATTGCTACGGGGCAGGTCTGGTTGGGCACCCGAGCGCTTGAGGAGTCGCTGGTGGACGAGCTCATGACCAGCGATGAGTACCTGGTTGATCGTTCAAATCAGGCGGATATTTATCAGGTCAGTTACCTGCACCACAAGTCCTTGCCTGAAAAATTGGGGCTGGCAACGGAAAACAGGGTGGACAGTCTGCTGCTTCGGTGGTGGAACCGACTGTGCAACAGTCGTTACTCCGTCTGATCGATGGTCGTTGTTTCGAGCTCGGTCAATTGCGTCGGAGTTTTTCACTCACCGCGATCGGGTTGGGGAAGTTGAATGTAACAATGTAACTGGATATCAGAAAGGTCAATATGGCTGCAGCCTGAATCAGGTGTGATGCCATGACGCCAATCAGCGAAGCGTTGAAGGCGACGTAGGCAATCAACAGGGAAAACTCGCTGATTTGCCCAAGCCGGAAACCGAGATCCCAGGCCAGTACCTTCTTCTCGCTCTGGCGTTCGAGCAGGACCCGGAATATCACGGGTTTGAGAATCAGCATGGTTACCCCAAGTGTCGCCGCCGCGAGAGCGATTTCCGGTAATAAGCCGAGATTAAAGCCGGCACCCAGGGAAAAGAAAAACATGATCAGAAAGAAGTCCCGCAGAGGTTTCAGTGTCAGCGCAATGTGCTGAGAGATTGGGCTTGAAGCGATCGTTATACCTGCCAGAAAGGCACCGATTTCCCGCGACAGGCCAAGTACCTCTGCCAACTCAGATAATCCCATACACCAGCCGATGGCCAGCAGGAAAATATACTCACCCATCTGATCAAACTTGGCGATCAGCTTGAGTAACACCCAACGCACAAATCCCCAGGCAAACAGTATCAACAGGGGGAGAGCGAGCAGGGTGATACCGATTTGTGTGATATTAATCTGCCCGCCATCGCCACTGAGCAGTACCAGTAATACAAAGATGGCGAGAAAATCCTGCATTAGAAGCAGACCGATCATCATCTCGCCGATATGACGATGATGAAGGATTGTCGTAGGCAACAACTTGATACCAATGATGGTGCTGGAAAACATCATTGCAGCACCGATGATCAGAGATTCGGTGGTTGTGAAGTCAAACAGTCGGGCAATCAGGTAGCCGGCACAGGCAAAGATTAACGAACTGATCAGCGTCACCACTGTCACTTTTCTGAAGGCTCGGAGCAGTGACCTGGGTTGCAAGTCGAGGCCCAGTAGAAACAGCAGGAAAATAATGCCGATTTCTGAGATTTCGGACAGCAGATGCACGTCCTGTACCCAGCCAAAGCCGTAGGGACCAATCAGCGCACCCAGTGTGATATAGGCGACCAGTAGTGGCTGCCGGCCAAAGATCGCCATGGAGGCGATAATGGCAGAGCCAGTGAAGATCAGAAAGAACGATTGAAAAACCGTTTCGGACATAGAAACACTCCAGAATCCGTATTGTGCGTGATGGACTCTGGAGCGACAAGCCTGTCTGACGGTTACGTAATGTCAGGGAGGCTGTTTAACACGTCAGGATTGTTGTCTACTGCCGTGTTGCGGCCAGGCATAAAGTTTTTACTTTTACTGGTCGCGACGGAACAGGGGGTTGGGGTCGTCCGCATCACCCTGATAGGTAACGCTGAAATCATTCAGGGATTTCAGTGCTTCTTCCAGGTCGGTGCCTTCTCTGAGCTGAAAAGCATCGAAGCCACAGCGCTTCAGATAGAACAACTGATCGCGGATGACATGGCCGATAGCGCGCAGTTGCCCATTGTAGCCATAGCGCTCGCGCAGCAGCCGGCCGGCAGTAAAACCACGTCCATCGGTAAATGAGGGAAAATTAATGGCGATGACCGGAAACATATTCGCTTTTTCGCCGATGTCTTCCACTTCTTCATCACTGTCTATCCAGATACCCAGTACGGGCAAACGGAGGTCCTCTGAGTGTTCCAGCCAGTACTTCATGGGCAGTAAAAGGAGTTTGTTGACCGGGGGTTCTCCCAGAAATACTTTGGGGAGAACCTCCCATTTGTCATCGACAATTTTGTCCTTAATGATGATTTTTGGCATAGACGCTCTCCTTGAAGGGATCGAGACCAATGCGGCGACAGGTGTCTATAAACAGTTCATCCCCGCGTCGGTTTTGTAAATACACATTGAGAATTTTCTCAATGACGTCGGGCATTTCTTCACGGCCGAAAGAAGGCCCCAGCACGTTGGCTAGTTCT
>DDNV01000012.1:5023-10823 GCA_002341315.1 Cellvibrionales bacterium UBA2511 | reverse complement strand
GTTCGGCATCTGTGCCAGCTCTGCCTCCCAGTTGAATCTGGTAGAACTCTTCGCCTTTTTTATCGACGCCGAGTACCCCGATATTACCAACATGGTGGTGACCGCAGGCGTTCATGCAGCCTGATATGTTCAGTGTCAAATCGCCGAGATCATAGAGGTAGTCCAGATCATCGAAGCGGCGCTGGATAGCTTCAGCCACAGGGATAGATTTGGCGTTGGCCAGCGAGCAAAAATCCCCTCCAGGGCAGCAGATCAGGTCGGTCAGGGTGCCGATATTGGGTGTGGCAAAACCGGCCACTTTGGCTTTTTGCCAGAGGGCAAACAAATCCGATTTTTTGACATCTGCCAAAACCAGGTTCTGATTGTGGGTGGCACGGATTTCACTGAAGGAATACTGATCTGCCAGATCGGCGATTGCTTCCAGCTGGCTGTCCGTCACATCGCCGGGAGCAACACCGGTGGGTTTCAGTGACAGGGTAACAATTCGATAACCCGGTATCCGATGAGGGTGGGTGTTGCGCTCCAGCCAGCGACTGAAAGCTTTGTGTTCCTGCGCCTGTCTACTGAGTGAGGCTTCTGCAGTGGCATCGTCCAGTGATTCATAAGCGGGTTCGGTAAAGTAGGCTTTTACCCGTTTTACTTCTTCCTCGGTGAGTGTTTCTGGGCTGTCCTTGATGTGGGCCCACTCCGCCTCGACTTTTTCAGCAAAGACTTCGGGCGTCCAGGCGCGTACCAAAATCTTGATTCTGGCTTTGTACTTGTTGGCGCGGTTACCGTAGCGATTGTAGACACGCACAATGGCTTCCAGATAAGTCAGCAGATGCTGCCAGGGCAGAAATTCACGGATAACACTGCCTATTACCGGTGTGCGCCCTAGACCACCACCGACCAGTACCTGAAAACCAATCTCCCCGGCAGCATTTCTGACTATCTGCAAGCCGATATCGTGAACCAGAATGGCCGCACGGTCCCCTTCGGTGCCGCTGACAGCAATTTTGAATTTACGCGGCAGAAAGGCGAACTCGGGGTGGAAGGTTGACCACTGGCGCAGGATCTCACACCAGGGACGTGGGTCTTCAATTTCGTCAGCAGCAACACCGGCAAACTGGTCCGACGTGATATTGCGAATACAGTTACCGCTGGTTTGGACGGCATGCATCTGCACTTCTGCCAGTTGCGCCAGGATCTCGGGCACCTCTTCCAGTTGTGGCCAGTTCAGCTGAATATTCTGCCGGGTAGTGATATGGCAATAGCCTTTATCATAGGTTCTGACAATATCTGCGAGCTTGCGCAGTCGTGTTGAATTGAGCAGACCGTAGGGCACTGCAATTCTGAGCATGGGCGCCAGACGCTGAATGTAGAGGCCGTTCTGCAGGCGCAGGGGCAGAAACTCTTCATCGGTCAGTTCACCGGCCAGATAACGATTGGTCTGACCGCGAAACTGGGTAACTCGCTCTTCAATGATTTTTTGATCGTTTTCAGTATATTGGTACATAAATTGTCAGGTTTTCAGCAGCTGGACAAAGAAAGGCGGGAATTCTACAGGTATTCCCGAAGACTGTCAGTGGGATGTGGATGATAGCGCCCACGGCAGCATTTTTGAAAAACTTTTTCTCTCTAAGTACCGGCCGTTGGGGAATAACGGGGCTGTGGTGACTGTCATGGCTGGGACAATGGCCATCGATGTTGCTACAATGCCGGGCGCCGTTTTTATGAAGCCATAGAGGGTTAAAAAATGTCTGACCAAGCGGAAGTTGCCCAACCTGACGAGTCCAGAAATGATGACAGTAGCGTTGATGCCATTGCCACCGTCGCGGCTGTGACGATTGTTGTGTTGGCCGTTGTTTTCTGGCTGACCACTTTGTAGGTTCGAAGCACAAAGAAGATTAAAAAGGCGGCCCATGGGCCGCCTTTTTAATCCCTTCACTGTTCATGTGTGAGCTCTGAGAATTTTCTTATATGCCAGCACTTTTGAGTACCAGTTTTACGACCACTACCACACAGAAAATAAACAGGACGGTAAAGATCAGACCTGAAGCGATGTAAGCGTAAATATTGCCGTGTTTAAAGTCCCGCTCCCGGTTTTTGTTACTCTGTACGCCAAAAAAGGCCGCGAGGGTGCTGAATACAATCTGCCAGAAGCCAGGTTTTTGCTCGTTGTCATCGTTCATGCTCAATCGTCCAGCACCGGGCTTAACCAGCGCTCCATTTGGGCGACGGGAACACCTTTCCTCTCGGCCAGGCTCTCAAGTTGATCCCGCTGCATTTTCCCTGTATTGAAATATTTCGCCTGCGGGTGGGAGAAATAAAAGCCACTCACTGAGGCCGCGGGCAACATGGCAAAGCTTTCGGTCAGGGAAATCCCGGTTGTGGCAGTGGCATCAAGCAGCCTGAAAAGCGTTTCTTTTTCACTGTGGTCAGGGCAGGCGGGATAACCTGGTGCGGGCCGGATGCCGCGATAGGCCTCTTTTATCAGTGCCTCCGTATCCAGTGCTTCATCGGCGGCATAGCCCCAAAACTCGGTTCGGACGCGCTGATGAAGCCGCTCTGCGAAGGCTTCTGCGAACCGGTCTGCCAGCGCTTTTACCATGATACTGTTGTAGTCATCGCCATTGGCTTCGTATTCCCGGGCCAATTCATCAGCACCGATGCCCGCAGTGACCGCGAAGGCGCCGATATAATCCTGAATAGCAGTTTCCTTTGGCGCCACATAATCTGCAAGTGACATCATCTGTGGCGGGGCCCCCGGCTTTCTGGTCTGCTGGCGAATCTGGTGCAGTGTGCCGATGACATCCTTACGCGACTCATCGGCATAGACTTCAATGTCGTCCGCATTGACGGTATTGGCTGGCCAAAGTCCGAAGACACCTCTGGCTTTGATCAGTTTGCCGTCTATCAATTTTCGCAACATGTCTTTTGCATCAGAAAACAGATTCCGTGCCGCTTCACCGACTTTATCGTCGTCAAGAATTTTCGGGTATTTGCCCGACAGGCCCCAGGTAATGAAGAAAGGTGTCCAGTCAATCATTTCCATCAGTTCTTCCAGCGGGTAGTCTTCCATGATCTGTACCCCCAGTTTGACGGGGACTGCTGGTTGATATTTGCTCCAATCAGTTTTCAGACCGGCTTTCCGGGCTTCGTTATAGGTGAGAATGGTTCCACGGGGTTTGCGGTTGGCCGTGCGGTGCCGAACCTGTTCGTATTCCAGCTGGAGATCTGCCACAAAGGCATCGCGGAGATCCTTGCTGAGAAGTCTGCTAGCAACGCCAACGGCTCGGGATGCATCGGGCACGTAAACGGTCTGATTACGCTGGTATTTTGGATCAATTTTAACCGCAGTGTGGGCCTTGGAGGTGGTGGCACCGCCTATCAAAAGGGGAAAGCTCAGCTGGCGTCGCTCCAATTCGCTGGCGATATGGACCATTTCATCGAGTGAGGGAGTGATCAGCCCTGAGAGGCCAATAATGTCTACGGATTCTTTGAGTGCTGTATCAATGATTTTGTCAGCGGGCACCATGACGCCCAGATCGATCACCTCATAATTGTTGCAGCGCAGGACCACACCGACAATATTCTTACCGATATCGTGGACGTCGCCCTTGACCGTAGCCATCAGAATCTTGCCATTGGCCTGGGCATCTTCTTCTTTTTCAGCCTCTATGAATGGCTGCAGGTAGGCGACTGCCTGCTTCATGACACGGGCGGATTTTACTACCTGTGGGAGGAACATTTTGCCCTCGCTGAACAGGTCGCCAACCACGTTCATCCCATCCATCAGTGGGCCTTCAATCACATGCAGAGGGCGTTCAGCTTCCTGTCTCGCAGCTTCGGTATCCTCTTCAATATAGCTGGTTATCCCTTTTACCAGTGAATGCTCCAGGCGTTTTTTTACTGGCCAGCAACGCCATTCCAGATCTTCCTTGCGCTCTGTGCCACTGCCGTCGCCGCGATATTTTTCGGCGATGTTGAGCAGGTTTTCCGTGGCCTCGGCATGGCGGTTGAGGATCACATCCTCAACCCGGTCTCGCAGCTCGTCGGGTAAGTCGCTGTACACGGCCAGCTGTCCGGCATTGACGATGCCCATCCGCAGCCCGGCCTTGATGGCGTGGTAGAGAAACACAGAGTGAATGGCCTCCCTCACAGGATTGTTGCCCCGGAAGGAGAAAGACACATTGCTGATGCCACCGGAGATCAGTGCATGGGGCAGGTTCCGGGTGATCCAGCTTGAGGCTTCGATGAAGTCCATGGCGTAATTGTTGTGTTCATCAATCCCGGTGGCCACGGCAAATACATTGGGATCAAAGATAATGTCCTGTGGCGGGAAACCTACCTGATTGACCAGGATGTCATAGCAGCGCTGGCAAATCTTCTTGCGCCTTTCCAGGTTATCCGCCTGACCGTCTTCGTCAAACGCCATGACGACTACTGCTGCACCATAGCGCAGGCAGAGTTTGGCCTGTTCGATAAAGGACGCCTCACCTTCCTTGAGGCTGATCGAGTTGACCACGCATTTGCCCTGTGCCCACTTTAAACCGGCTTCGATCACATGCCATTTCGACGAGTCAATCATCAGTGGTATACGTGAGATATCCGGTTCCGATGCCACCAGTTTGAGGAACGTGGTCATGGCCTCTACGGCATCGAGCATGCCCTCATCCATATTGACATCGATGATCTGTGCGCCATCTTCCACCTGCTGCCGTGCCACTTGCAGTGCCGTGTCGTAGTCACCGTTCATGACCAGCGATTTGAAACGGGCAGAGCCGGTGACATTGCAGCGCTCCCCCACATTGACGAACAGCGATTCGTCAGTAATGTTGAATGCTTCGAGACCGGAAAGCCGACAGGCAGGAGCAATCTCCGGCACCTGTCGAATGGCCTTGGTGGCCACAGCTTCGGCGATTGCCCGGATATGGTCAGGCGTGGTACCGCAGCACCCGCCGAGAATATTGATCAGGCCACTCTGGGCGAACTCTTCGACAATCTCGGCCATCTCAGCTGCGCTTTCATCGTATTCACCAAACTCATTTGGCAGTCCCGCATTGGGATGGGCGCTGACCAGGGTATTGGCAACCCGTGATAGTTCTTCAATGTGGGGTCGGAGTTCCTTGGCGCCCAGGGCACAGTTGAGACCGATCGAAAACGGTCTGGCGTGAGCCAGTGAGTTCCAGAAGGCTTCGGGAGTTTGTCCCGACAGGGTGCGGCCACTGGCATCGGTAATCGTACCGGAAATCATCAGGGGCAGTTCGGTGTCGAGCTTTTCAAAAACAGCCTGTACTGCAAAAACCGCCGCTTTGGCATTCAATGTATCGAATACAGTCTCAATCAGAATAATGTCAGAGCCACCGGCAATGAGCCCTTCAGTGGCTTCCATATAGGCAGCTACCAGCTCATCAAAGCTGGTGTTTCTCGCGCCGGGATCGTTGACGTCCGGCGATATTGAGCAGGTGCGGCTGGTGGGGCCGATAACGCCGGCTACCCAACGGGGTTTGTCCGGCGTGGCGATGGCATCACAGGCCTCTCGGGCAATCCTGGCACCTGCTTCGTTCAGCTCCCGGGCCAGAGACTCCATACCGTAGTCCGTCATGGATACGGCGGTGGAGTTAAAGGTGTTGGTCTCGATAATATCCGCACCGGCTTCGAGGTAGGCCTCGTGGAGCCCACGAATTACCCCGGGTTGTGTCAGTGAAAGCAGGTCATTGTTGCCGGCTACATCCTGTGACCAGTCGACGAAACGTTCACCCCGGTAATCGGACTCGGTAAAACGATGAGACTGGATCATGGTGCCCATGCCGCCATC
>DDNV01000012.1:4682-4876 GCA_002341315.1 Cellvibrionales bacterium UBA2511 | reverse complement strand
CCCATGCCGCCATCCAGAATCAGAATGCGTTGTGTGGCTGCCCGGTGAAGAGCGTCGATGCGAGTTTGCCGATTATTCAAGGTGTGCTTCTCTATAACTGGGGGTAAACAAGGGACTGCATTCTAGCAGATTTATCCATTGGTTCTCAGCTTGCCGATACCTGGTTCCCCCGGTGGGCTGTAGCTGGGTAAAAA
>DDNV01000012.1:3938-4502 GCA_002341315.1 Cellvibrionales bacterium UBA2511 | reverse complement strand
GGTGGGCTGTAGCTGGGTAAAAAGTCCGGTGTTTGATTGTCGCGTTCAAACAAGGCTGCTAGAATACATGACTAAATTAGTCAGGTATATCTATCAGGTCGTTCTTATGCTGAGTATCACTATCACCGAATCCGCTGAACAGTATCTGGCGGGGCTGTTGGCCAAACAGGATTGCGAAGGCATCGGTATTCGTATGTTTGTCACCGATCCGGGGACACCGAAGGCAGAAACCTGTATAGCCTATTGCCGTCCAGGTGAAGAGCAGGATAAGGATGAAGTGATGGAGCTCGCCAGCTTCAAGGCGTATTTCGATCACCGCAGTCTGCCGTTTCTTGAAGACGCGAAGGTGGATTATGCCGACGAGAAGTTTGGAGGGCAGTTGACTATCAGGGCACCCAATTCACGCATGCCTAGGGTCAGTGACGACAGCCCGCTCGAAGACAGAATTAACTACCTGCTTTACAACGAAATCAATCCTGGACTGGCAGCCCACGGTGGGGTCATCAGCCTTGAAGAAATTGTAGACAATGTAGCTGTACTGCGGTTCGGTGGCGGATGTCAGGG
>DDNV01000012.1:278-3870 GCA_002341315.1 Cellvibrionales bacterium UBA2511 | reverse complement strand
GTTGCGGCATGGCCGATGTGACCCTCAAGGAAGGTGTGGAGAAAACCATGCTGGAGAAAATTCCTGAGCTCAAGGGCATCAGGGATGTCACTGATCACTCTGATCGGAGCCAGGCTTATATCTAGAGCCGCACCCCAAGCGCCTTTTATATATACTGGTACTGTGAACTTGAAATACTAATCCAGCTGGCTTTCAGTAAGTAGGCCAGTAAGGAGCATTGGATGCCCAGGTTACCAGAGTTTGATCGGGAAGAGGTCCTCGATAATGCCTTGTCTCTGTTTTGGTCTGATGGATATGAGGCCAGTTCCATCAGTAAACTTCTTAGCGTGATGAACCTCAATAGAGGCAGTCTCTACAGCTCCTTCGGCAGCAAGTCCGCATTGTTCAGCACAGTGCTTGATCACTATATGGCCTATCTTCAGTGCCATTTATTCAGCTGCACACTGGTCAGCGTCGAAGATCCCTGTGATGCAATCACCGCTTTTTTTGATAAGGCATTTTTTGAACCCGAACAGAGTCAGTTAGCCAATGGCTGCCTGTTTTTCAACGCGATTTCCGAGCTGAGCAATAATAAACCTGAGCTGGCCGGGAAAGCCCGGGAATCGATCCACTGGATTCGTCAATTATTCTATACCCGGTTATTGGAGGCGAGGCGGTTGGGTCGGATCGGTTCCGGGCAGGATATCGAAGGATTGGCTGATTACCTGATTGCGCTTGTGGCTGGCTTGCGCACCCTGTGTAAATCCGGTGCCGATGCAGAGGTATTGAGGCGTGTTATTGAGGCCGGACTGAGTACAGTTTTTACTGAATAGATAATTGAAAAGCATTAAAAAACAGGCTATTAAACCTGTTTTTTAATGCTGGATAGAGAATTATTTTGCTTGTCGGTGTGGTAAAACCGCTTTGAGCTTGTCGTGCATACCGCGCAATGCTTCCTCCGTCGTGTCCCAGTCTATACAGGCATCGGTGATTGATACCCCGTATTCGAGATCATTCAGGTCGGCAGGTATTTTCTGGTTGCCTGATTTCAGGTTGCTCTCGATCATCAAACCAATAATCGATTGATTTCCCTCCAGGACCTGATTGGTTACATTCTCTATAACCAGAGTCTGCAGGTCATGATTCTTGTTCGAGTTGGCGTGACTGCAATCCACCATGATATTTGGGGTAATACCTGATTTCCTGAGTTCCTGTTCTGCAAGGTTGACACTGACGGAATCATAATTCGGCTTCCCGTCACCTCCCCGCAATACCACATGGGCGTAAGGATTACCTGCGGTGGTAACAATAGCCACTCTGCCTTCGGCGTTGATACCGAGAAAGCGGTGGGGACTGGCAACGGATTTTAGTGCATTGATGGCGACACTCAGGCTACCGTCAGTGCCGTTTTTGAAACCAACGGCGCACGACAGCCCGGAAGCCATTTCCCGGTGGGTCTGAGATTCAGTCGTTCTCGCGCCGATGGCAGACCAGGAGATCAGGTCCTGAATGTATTGTGGAGAAATAGGGTCGAGCGCCTCGGTCGCGGTAGGCAAACCCATCTCGGCAATATCCAGTAACAGTCTGCGCCCCACATGTAGCCCCTCGGATATCTTGAAGGAATCATTGAGGTAGGGGTCGTTGATAAGTCCCTTCCAGCCGGTAGTGGTTCGGGGTTTTTCAAAATACACCCGCATCACAATAAATAGTGAATCACTGACCGCATCGGCCAGTTTCTTCAGTCGTGCCGCATAATCCAGCGCAGCTTTGGTGTCATGAATAGAACAGGGCCCAACGACCACAAGGATTCTGTGGTCCTTGTGGTTCAGAATATTCTGAATGACTTGGCGGCCCTCGGTAATGGTTTTTCGGGCGGCATCGGACAGGGGTAATTCCTGTTTTAAATCTCTTGGCGTGACCAGCACATCCTGAGAGAGAATATTAATGTTATCAACAGCGTTGGTCATTGGCTTCTCGAATCGATAAGGGTTCAGTCAGCGGGCTATTCTACATGAAACTCCGGGCGCTTTGGCACTCTGCAGGCCTTGTTGAGGTGAAGATGGTTCCTCCGGGAGTGGCAAGTCACTGAAAAATACTCAGGGAATGGTCTCTATTGTCTGCAGTAAAGGAAAATACAGCGCTTTCTTGATGGGCATGGTCGCGGGCTCCTCGAACAATCGGGCGTAGCGCTGAAGTTGCTCCTGATATTGTGCTACTTGCTGCTTGAGAAACTGCTCGCCAGATTGTCCGACTGACGGGGCGGCGGTTTTGTAATCGATGATCCAGCGGATGCCCCCGTCGACAAAACTGCGGTCGATGACAGCGGTTTTCGGCTCACCATTTGGTGCCATGTAGCCAATAGCCAGTTCGGTGGCGCTATCTTGATGCCGATTGTCCAGAATCCACCTGGCTGTGGGATCGGTGAGACAGTTTTCTACAGCCTTGGCCAATACTGCCAAGGGTGCTGAAGTATCGCATAGACCGAGCTGTCGTAGCTGAATCTTCCATAAAGGCATGCGTTGCTGAATAGTCGCTGTGGACCATTGGTCAATACCTTCAATAACTATCTGCTGCAGAATACGGTGTAATACGGTACCGGTATGGCGAGCTTCCGTCGCCGCGTTGCTACCGCCCAGCTCATTTGGCGTCAAGGCCTCCTTCACTGCGGTGGGCGGACTCTGTGTCGCCCCCGTTGCTGGCGGCGTTCCCCAGTCAGTTGGTAGGCGGCGCAGAGAGCTGAGCGCCGTTTCATGGGCGCGTACAGGTGTGTTTTCTTCGAGTGGATAAGCATGCCACTGAATCCACGTGGCTCTGGATTCAAAGTCACTTTTCAGCGCTGGCCAAAGGCTATCCAGCAGGCTGCCCGCTGCCGGATTGTCACTAGACATGGTGCAGAGCAGGTGTAGATGACCAATGGCGCGGGTGGTCGCAACATAAAGGATCCGTGCGGTTTCGAGTTTGATTTTCAGTTTTCGCTCGCGGTTCAGGAACTGATAAAGCGGATCATTCTGTTGGTCTGCCCGGAACAGTGGGCTGATGAGCAGTTGATTCTCGCCATTGCTACTGGTGCGCTCCTGCCACAATAGCAATTGCTTGTCTTCTCCCCGGGGTTTACGGTTCAGGCCGGGTAGGATGACGGTATCAAACTCCAGTCCCTTGGCTTTGTGAATAGTCATCACATGGAGGGTACTGTCCGATCCGACATCGGCTTTGGCGTAAAGCGATTTAACGGCTTTTTCAAAGGTTGGCCAGTGCTCGACACTCCCCGCAGACTCGTGTTTTTCCAGCAAATCCAAATACTGGTCACAGTGTTGCTGGTCCGTGATTGAGTTCAGTGCAACGGTGCCCCCGAGGGCACGCCAGGTCCCCTCAATCCAGCAGCGCAGGGGTAGTCGCTGGCGTTGTTGCCAAGCTTCAATGAGTGTTTCTCCAACTCGTTGGAGAATTTGTCGGCCGTCTGGCGATAAACCCGGTATTGCTGTTATGTGGGCCAGTTGTTTCAGCAATAGTGGAAAACGTTCCCGAGTTGTTTCGCAGTCGTCTCCAACGGGTTCCGCCGTACTGATCGTCAGGAGATCAGCCATGTCCAGCCCGCACCAGGGTGCCCTGAGCA
>DDNV01000012.1:0-194 GCA_002341315.1 Cellvibrionales bacterium UBA2511 | reverse complement strand
GTGCCCTGAGCACAGCCAGCCAGGCAATCCGGTCAGCAGGTGACAGGAGAGCGCGAGTCAGGGACATCAGATCGACCACGGGCATGCGGTTGCCGAGGGGGTCAATATCGGTTGCCTGCCAGTGGTGTCCTGCCTCCCGGAGTGCTGCAAGAATGTCGGGCAGGTGGGTGCGGGTGCGGACCAGTATGGCGATC
>DDNV01000049.1:42966-46243 GCA_002341315.1 Cellvibrionales bacterium UBA2511 | reverse complement strand
TTGCGTTTTAACAGCAGTGAATCAATCCCGTTTCCCGACAGGCTGTCCCTGGCACTCGCCAATTCCGCACGGTTGGTAAAGGGCCCAACCAGAACCCGGTGCCAGGTTTCTCCCGGGCGGGGCGTGACCATCTCGATACTGGCGCTAAGGTTCAGCAGCAACAGTCTGGCCCTCAGGCTGTCGGCATCCCGATTACTCTTGAAAGATCCCACCTGAAGCAGAAATACTTCTTTTGCTGTGGGTGTTGCCGGTGCGCTGGCGGACTGGTTTGGGGGCTCTTCTTCTACCTGGGGTACTGAGGAATCCGGGACAATAACTTCGGTTTCCCGCAGCAGGGTGTAGAAATCAAAACGCGGTTTAGCACTGGATTCCTCCTCGACCGGTTTGACGGTGGGCTGATCGCTGGGTACCGGGCCTGACTCCGGCCCCTGAAGGAGGAAGGTTGCCACGATACCCACCAGTATGCCGGCCAACAGCCACAGCCATCCCGGAAGAGACTGCCGGGATGGCGTTTTTCTACGAACATTGCTGCTACTGCGGCGGCCTGTTTTTCTCGCGTAATCCCTGGTCATTTGTTTATCTATACTCCGGTGAAGGGCGCCATTGTAGGGGTAACCTGCCGAGCCTTCCAGACTCAAATTCTGATGATGGCTTCTAGCTCATATCCTGTGGATCAATGTCCAGTGACCAGCGGATTTTCCCCGCCAGTGGTGACTGCTCCAGAATCGGGCAGAGGGTTGCCAGCAGCTGTTGAAGTGCGGGTCGTTCTGCAGCACAGATTGTCAATTGATGGCGAAAACGCCCACCTCTCCGCTCCATAGGGGCCGGTAATGGGCCGAGATAACTGATGTTACCTGTCGGCGGCAGTAACATTTCTGCCTGTTGGCGGGCGAAACTGAGAAAATTCACTGCCAGCTGGCCATTTTCAGCTTCGCCGCGCAGTAATGCGAGGTAGCCGAACGGTGGCAGGTTGGCGAGTTTCCGTTCGGCCATCAACAGATCAGAAAAAGTGGCATAGTCCTGTCGGGTCAGGGTGGTGAGCAGTGGGTGATCACAATGATGGCTTTGCAAAATGACCGTACCGGGTTTGTCGCCCCGGCCGGCCCGGCCTGCCACCTGGGTAATCAATTGCCCCATCCTCTCCGGTGCCCGGAAATCCGGGCTGAACAGGCCGGCATCGGCATCCAGAATGGCTACCAGTGTGACGTTGGGAAAATGGTGCCCCTTCGCCAGTAACTGTGTGCCGAGCAGAATGCAGGGCTCTCCCTGATGCACCCGGTCGACCATGTTCTGCATAGCCTGTTTGCGTCGTGTGCTGTCCCTGTCCACCCGGATAACGGGAAAGTCGGGGAACAGCGCTTCGAGGGTTTCTTCGCTGCGCTCGGTGCCCTGACCGAGGCACTGTAAATGAATGCTGTGACAAACCGGGCAGCGGGGTGGAACCGGTTGCCTGAATTCGCAATGATGACAAACCAGCCGTTGAACCTGACGATGTACCGTCAGTCGCGCCTCGCAGTGTGGGCAATCCGCGATCCAGCCACATTCATGGCAGGTCAGGGTCGGTGCAAACCCGCGGCGATTCAGGAAAACCAACACCTGATTGCCATCGTCGAGGTGAGTCTGAATGGCATCGATCAGCTCCCTGGAATAGCCCCCGGACAGGTTTGCCTTTCGGATATCGACTGGCTGCCAGCGGGGCTGCCGGGCGACACCTGGGCGGCAGGACAGCACCAGCCGGGTGTAGCGCTGCTGCTCGCAGTTATACCGTGTTTCGAGGGACGGGGTGGCCGAGCCCAGAATCAGGGGGATGGACTCCATTCGAGCCCGGACCACGGCGAGGTCCCGCGCCGAGTAGCGAAACCCCTCCTGCTGTTTGAATGAGCCATCGTGTTCTTCATCCACAATCAGAATGCCCGGTGAGGCCAGCGGTGTGAAAATGGCGGAACGTGTGCCCAGTACAATCGGCGCGGTACCGGTGCGTGCAGCATCCCATGCCAGTACGCGCTCCCGGTCAGTGAGGCCGGAATGAAGCACTGCCACCGGGCAGTTGAAACGGGTTTTAAATCGATCCAGCGTCTGCGGCGTCAGGCTGATTTCCGGGATCAGTACCAGCGCCTGTCTTCCGTACCGAATGACTTTTTCGATAGCCTGTAAATAAATTTCGGTTTTGCCACTGCCGGTTTGACCGTCCAGTAAGTAGGCGTGAAAGCCGTGCAGCTCAATGCTATCCATCGCCTGTTGCTGTTCGGGATAAAGGGGCAGGGGGGATTCCGAGAGCAGCCTGTCCGGATCGAACAGCGGGGTGTTCACCCGGCATTCCAGGGATTCGATCAGGCCCTTGCTTTCCAGTTGTCGAAGTGCGGCAATGCTGATGCCCTGTCGCTGAAAATCGTCTTTTGTGGCGGAGGGTTGCTGCTGCAGTATATTCAGTGCCTGTTGTTGCCGGGGGGCACGCGCCAGGGCCGTGTCTGGCAATCCCTTGCCGGACAGCGTCAATTGCCAGCGGACTTCGCTTTGTCGGGGTATCGCATCCCCCTTGCGGAGCGTTGCCGGCAGCGCTGTGCTGAGCGCATCGCCCGTCGGGTGCTGGTAGTAACCCGCAGCCCAGACGCAGAGCGCCAACAGGGTTTCTGGCAGCAACGGTTCATCATCCAGGAGCTCGGTAACCGGTTTCAATCGTGTAGCGGGATGTTCGCTGGATGCCGCAATTTCGATCACGACCCCGATGACCTGACGGCGGCCAAAAGGTACTTTGACACGACAGCCGGGCCGGGGTGTCCGGGTATTGTTTTCTGACGGCAGGTAGTCGAACAGCCGTCGCAGGGGAGAGGGGACAGCAACACGGATAATGATGGATTCTGTCATTGATGTGTTTTTTTGTTAAAACCTTGAATGGGCATCGTTTTCTGGTAGTATTCGCGCTCCGTTTAAAGGCGGCATATGGTGCCCGACAATTGAAAGGCATCCCGAGGGATTGAGCGCGACCTGTTATCAGCAAACCGAGGCGAGGCACCCAGTGTACCAGAAGTACATCGGGGTTCGGGCGATCGGTTTGGCAGGCAGGAGCGAATCAATATTCGGGTTGCACAGAGATCGGGTTGGCGATATGCAAGAGACTGAGGCAATGAGACATGAGATCTGAAATCCATCCAAATTACGGCACACTGTCAGCCACCTGCAGCTGTGGTAATGCATTTGAAGTAGGCTCCACCATGAATGGTAGCATCCACGTGGATGTCTGTTCAGCCTGCCACCCGTTCTACACCGGCAAGCAGAA
>DDNV01000049.1:41958-42882 GCA_002341315.1 Cellvibrionales bacterium UBA2511 | reverse complement strand
CCGTTCTACACCGGCAAGCAGAAAGTTGCTGATACCGGTGGTCGTATCGACCGTTTCAACAAGCGTTTCGCCGGTCGTTCCGCTAAAAAATAATCTGAATATGTCTGCCTTTCGAGGCAAACGATGCGCGCTCTGGATGATATGCCAGAGCGCGTTTTTCGTTGTCTGGCTGTTTATCGCCGGTGGGCCCGCCAGGGCTGATCTACGCTGCCAGCCTTTCTCCCCGCTGGAGAAGGTTGCCGTCACTCATGTCTATGACGGCGATACCGTCAAACTGGACGACGGTCGCAAAGTTCGATTGATCGGTATCAATGCCACAGAACCGGGCCGCGATGGGCATCCGGATCAGCCGTTTGCTACTGAGGCCCGTGACAGGTTGCGCAGTCTGATCAAGGCTGCCTCGCAACTGCATCTGTTAACGGATCGGCAAACCCATGATCGCTATGGTCGAATACTCGCCCACCTGTTCAATGAGCGGGGAGAGAGTCTCGAACAAATTCTGCTGGAACAGGGGCTGGCCTACCATGTTGCGGTGCCGCCCAACCTGACCCTGGCCGACTGCTTTGCCAGCGCTGAGCAATTGGCTGTCAAACAGCAGCGGGGACTCTGGGGCAAGGCCGGTATTGCCCCCGTCGCTGCCCGGGATGTTCAGGACGGGGGGTTCAAACGATTGCAAGGTACCGTAACTGCCGTCCAAACCGGCAGGCACTGGTGGCTCATTCTGGATGACGTGATCAAGGTGATGATTTATCCGGAACACCGCCATCGCTTTGAGGCAAAACAACTGAACAGCCTGCAGGGCCAGCGAGTGGAAATACAGGGGTGGGTCTACCGCAGTCGCAGGGAATGGCGGATGAAGCTGGAAACGCCCCACGGTATTGTGTTTTCCCGTTGAATTGTCCGGCACCGCCCTCCAGCGGTGCC
>DDNV01000049.1:41149-41829 GCA_002341315.1 Cellvibrionales bacterium UBA2511 | reverse complement strand
TGCTCCTTCCTTCTCAAAACACCCTACCAGCTCAATGAGGCGCCGGTCTGGTACTCGGTAACCCGGGTTTCGAAAAAGTTTTTCTCTTTGCGCAGGTTGGCCTGCTCCTCCAGCCATTCCAGGCGATTGATGGCGCCGGGGAAGGGCTCTTTGTGGTTGAGGGTCCGGGCCCGCCGGTTGGCGACAAAGCGGAACTGGTCCATGTGCTCGTCGGCGCTGTAACCGAGGATGGGATCAGGCATCAGGTAGTGAGCGTAGGCGGACTCCACCGCTTCAGCTTCTTCCCACATGACCTGTAATTGCGCCGGGTCCAGTTTTAGATTTTCTTCCTCCAGTAACTGATTCACCACTCGCAGACCAAAGGCACAGTGCAGCGCCTCATCCCGCAGGATGTATTGCAGCTGTTCCCCGGTGCCCTTCATCAGGCCCCGGCGCTGCAGAGCAAAAATCGGGTTGAAGCCGTTGTAGAACCAGCAGCCTTCGAAGATTCCCGCGAAGAACAGGTAGGACATGGCGAAGGTTTCCAGATCGTCGCGGTTGCCGAGGTCCAGATCCTGACGCAACACGGTATCCAGTCTCGCACTGGCCAGACAGATTTTGCCGTGGATTGCCGGGACCACCCGGTAGCGGTTGTAGATGTCGCTCTGGTCCAGCCCCAGGGTTTCGATGCAGTGCTGGTA
>DDNV01000049.1:26657-40980 GCA_002341315.1 Cellvibrionales bacterium UBA2511 | reverse complement strand
ATGCAGTGCTGGTAAGTCCAGGTGTGCAGTGCTTCTTCATAGACCTGTCGGGCCTGGTAAATCTGCAACTCCGGCGCGGACATTTTTTCCATCACTGCCAGGCCAATATTGCGCATGGCCATGATGTCCGATGTGGTCAGGTAAGCCAGCACGTTTTCATACAGATGACGTTCCTCGGTGGTCAGTTTGTGGTGGTAATCGTGGATATCCTGGGTCATGTTGACGTCCAGAGGTGTCCAGTGATTCTTGTTGGCATTGAGAAAAAATTCCCAGGCCCAGGGGTATTTGAAGGGGGCCAGCTGGTTGATGTCCGCTTTGCCGTTCACCACTCGCTTGTCCGCCGGATTGATCGGGGGAAGGCGTGTTGCCGGTATTTCCGACACTGCCGCGGTTGCCATTGACAGTGTCGCCGGGACTTTTGCTGCCTCTGATGGCTGTGCGGCAGCGACCCCGCCCAGCAGGTTGATGGTGCCGGGAGGAATGGCGCTGCGCAGCGGGTCATCCCAGTCGGGAAGCAGGGTTGTGTCGGTTTCAAGTACAGTTTGTCGGATAGTCATTATTGGCAGGCCTCGCAGTCGGGGTCGAGAATGGAGCAGGCGGAGGGTGCGGCCGACACCGAAACACGGTTGTCTGCATCGGCGCTGACACGACTGGCCTTGTCGGTGTGGGTAGCCCCCAGGGAACGCAGGTAATAGGTGGTTTTCAACCCCCGGGACCAGGCCAGCCGGTACAGATTGTCGAGTTTTTTGCCGGAGGGTTCAGCCATATAGAGGTTGAGGCTCTGGGCCTGATCCAGCCATTTCTGGCGCCGTGCCGCCGCCTCCACCAGCCAGCGGGGGTCGATTTCAAAGGCTGTGGCGAAGCGGGTTTTCAATTCCTCCGGCACCCGGTCGATATCCACCAGGGAGCCGTCGAAGTATTTCAGGTCACTGACCATTACTTCGTCCCACAAATCCTGCTCCTTAAGTGCTTTCACCAGCCAGGGATTGATTACCATGAATTCGCCGGACAGGTTGGATTTCACGAACAGGTTCTGATAGGTGGGCTCAATGGACTGGGTGACACCGACAATATTGGAGATGGTGGCAGTGGGGGCAATGGCCATGACATTCGAGTTGCGCATACCGTGGCGGGCCACCAGTTCGCGCACCGGCTGCCAGTCCAGTTGGCTGGAGTTGTCGAGGGTGCAATAGTCGTCGCCGCGCTGTTGTTCCAGCCATTTCAGGGAGTCGATGGGCAGTACATTCTGATCCCACAGGGATCCTTGATAGCTTTCGTAGCGGCCGCGCTGTTGCGCCAGTAGCGCCGAGGCACGGATCGCATGGTAGCTGATCAGCTCCATGGACTGGTCGGCAAAATACACGGCTTCCACGCTGGCGTAGGGCAACTTCAGGGCGTAGAGCGCGTCCTGGAACCCCATCAGGCCGAGGCCCACCGGGCGATGTTTCAGATTCGATTGCCGGGCCTTTTCCACAGCGTAGTAGTTAATGTCGATGACGTTGTCGAGCATTCGAACCGCAGTGAAAACCGTCTGTTCCAAATGTGCCTGATCGAGTCGGCCGTCGCGAATGTGGTTGGGCAGATTGATAGAGCCGAGATTGCAAACGGCGATTTCCCGCTCATTGGTATTCAGGGTGATTTCCGTGCACAGATTGGAGGAGTGCACCACGCCCTGGTGTTGCTGGGGAGAGCGGATGTTGCAGGGATCCTTGAAGGTAATCCAGGGGTGACCGGTTTCAAACAGCATGGACAACATTTTTCGCCACAGCTGTGTGGCGGGCACGGTTTTGTGCAATGGGAGCTTGCCGTCCCGGGCCAGTTGTTCGTAATGGCAATAGCGCGCCTCAAAGGTCTTGCCGCAGAGATCGTGTAAATCGGGCACATCCTCTGGTGAAAACAGGGTCCAGGGCTGATCCTCGATCACCCGCTTCATGAACAGGTCGGGAATCCAGTTGGCGGTATTCATGTCGTGGGTGCGGCGACGCTCGTCGCCGGTGTTTTTGCGCAGCTCCAGAAAATCCTCGATGTCCAGGTGCCAGCTCTCCAGATAGGCGCACACGGCGCCTTTGCGCTTGCCGCCCTGATTGACTGCCACGGCGGTGTCGTTCACCACCTTGAGAAAAGGCACCACGCCCTGGGACTCGCCGTTGGTCCCGCGAATGTGGGCACCCAGAGCCCGCACCCGGGTCCAGTCGTTGCCCAGGCCACCGGCCCATTTGGAGAGCATGGCATTGTCCCGGATACCTTCATAGATGCCGTCCAGGTCGTCTGGAACTGTAGTGAGGTAGCAGGAAGAGAGCTGCGAGTGCCGGGTGCCGGCATTGAACAGGGTGGGGGTGGAAGGCATGTAATCAAAGCGTGACATCACCTCATAGAACTCGATGGCGCGCTGGTCGGGATCGTCCTCCTGCAGAGCCAAACCCATAGCTACCCGCATGAAGAAGCTCTGGGGCAGCTCCAGGCGCTGTTTGCCCCGGTGCAGGAAGTAGCGGTCGTAGAGGGTCTGCAACCCAAGATAGGTGAACTGCCGGTCGCGCTCCGGCTGCAGGGCGGCACTGAGGCGTTGCAGGTCAAAGGACAGCATCGCTTCGTCCAGCAGTTCCGCATCGACGGCCCCGCGAATCCCCGCCTGAAACAGTGCAGCATAGTCTTGTTCACTATAATGGCCGGACAGGCTCTGGTGACAATCAAGGGCCAGGATGACTTCTTCCCAGAGCTGCTCCAGCAAAAGATGGGCGCAGGCGTGGGAATAGCCCGGGTCTTTTTCAATCAAAGGGCGTGTTGCCATCACCATTGCAGTGGTCACTTCTGCTGCTTTCATTCCCCCGTAGAGGGTGCGACGAATCTGGGCAGCCAGATAGTCGGCATCCACATCCTCAATGCCCCGGCAGGCGCGCTGTACCCGCTGGTCCATGTCTGTCAGGTTCAGCATCACCTTCTTGCCGCTGCTGTCGATAACCGGCAGTTGTTCGCTGGGTTCGGCATGAGTGGGCGTGGCAAGGCCAGCGGCACTGCGGTTCTGGTGGTGCTGCTCCCGATACAGCACATAGGCGCGGGCCACCTTGTGGCACTCACTGCGCATCAGACCCAGCTCCACCAGATCCTGAATGTCTTCGATATGCACGCTGCCGCCCGCCGGCAGACGCTTTTGCAGGCGCTCGATAATGTCCCGGGAAATGGTGTTGACAGTCTGTTTGACCCGCGCCGAACCGGATGCTTCATGGCCCTCTACGGCGAGGAAGGCCCTGGTCATGGCGATGGCAATTTTTGAGGCATCGAAGGGCACGGCCTGGCCAGTGCGCTTGATCACTTTAAACGGTATGTCTGTAGCGTGTGGGGGCGGCGTGTCCTGCCCGCCAGGGGTGAAGAGTTGGCTGTTCATCATGTCATTCCTGTCGATTTATGCGCGAAATCTTCAGGCTTCGCCAATCGGCGGACGGACAAAATACAACATGGCGGCACGGTGGGGTATTGGTTCCCCGTATGCAGCTGGTGTCCTGAATCGCGAAGACTGAAGCCTTGTTTGCTGGCAGGTCTTCGGACTCAGGGGCGTTGCGCGAAATATTGCGCTTCCTACAGCGACGGCTTCCCGTTCAATTGAACAGTGCCTCGGCGTTGCCGATGCCGCTTTCGTTCCCCTTTACCGCTGCGCGTCAGTTCCGGATTTTCACCGGATTCCCTTTTCAGGAAGGCCCATCAAACACAAGATGTGCCAGTCCAACCAGATTTTCCGAGCATATCTTGTGTATTTGTGCATGTAAAGTGGTTTCCTGTCCATTGGCGAATGGAATGCCATGGTCTAGGTAGTCCGCCCAAGGCTGCGACAATTTGTCGCATTGACTGGATGCCGGTGAGACCCAATTATGCTGCCCCTGAATTCGAATCACTTTCATTTAGATTCGGGCTGGGGAGAAAATGAAAAAAGAAATTCGCTGGACTTCTGTCTTGGCCCTTCCATCCCTGTTCTGTCTTTCAGTGATCTCTGCTCACGCGGAAGACGGTGGCGTCGAAGTGGCCATGGAAACCGCCGCGGCGGCAAGCCTGGAAGAAGTCAAAATCTGGGGTAAACAACCTTCCAGTCGCGAGGCGGGCTATACCAACCCAACCAGTGTATTGACTCGGGAGGATATGGCCAGTATCAACGTGGCGACCACGGAAGATCTGGTGAAATACGAGCCCAGCCTGGTGATTCGTCGCCGCTTCATCGGCGATGCCAACGGTACCCTGGGGATCCGCGGTTCCAACATGTTCCAGACCAGCCGCTCAATGGTGTTTGCAGACGGCGTGCCGCTGCACTATTTTCTCGAGTCACGCTGGAACGGCGCGCCGCGCTGGACCCTGGTGTCAGCCAGCGAAATCGCCCAGGTGGAAGTGGTTTATGGCCCGTTTTCCGCCGAGTACAGCGGCAACGCCATGGGTGGTGTGGTGTTGATCGAAACGGCGATTCCCCAGCAACGGGAGTTTCATGTGGATTGGTCATCCTTTGTCCAGTCCTTTGATGAATACGGTTTCGACGATGATCTGTGGGGACGCAAGGGTTTTATTTCTTTCGGCGACAAAATCGGTGATCTCAGCGTTTACTTCTCCCACAACCGTCTGGAAAACGACGCCCAACCCCAGTCTTTCTACTATGGCAGTACCAGCGGTTCGCTGACACCAACTGTGGTCAGTGGTGCAATAGGGGGCGAAGACGACAGAGGCGCAGACCAATGGTATTTCGGTGATACCGGGATGGTTAAAACCACCACTGACAACTACAAGTTCAAGGCCGGGTATGACCTTGGTGACTGGTTTGCCCTCTTGAATCTGGCCTACGAGGATCGCCGTTCGGATGATGATTCCGCCAATAGTTATTTACGGGATATCGATGGCAATACCATCTGGGGCGGCCACGTAGTTCAGAATGGTGAGCAGTTTTTTGTCCCAAGCAGCCGACTCAATGTCAGTGAGCAGGAGCGCCGCAGCCTTTCGGTGGGATTGCGCCTGAAGGGAGATTTGACCGACAGTCTGTCAGTGGAAACCAATCTCAGCCACTTTGCCATCATTGCGGATGAAACCCGCAGCTCTGCCCTCAATCCTGCCCACCCAGACCATACTCTGGCTGGACAGGTGCTGGATTACGGCGACACCGGTTGGCAAACTGCTGATCTCAAATTCACTTTGCATGAATTTGGTCTGGACGGCATGCAATGGGTGACGGGCCTGCGCTACGAAACCTACGAACTGAATACCACAGTCTATAACGCCGATAATTATGTTGCCGGCGACAGAACCCGGGCCACCAGCCGCAGCGGTGGGGAGACCAGGATCGCCGCGGCGTTCCTGCAGCTGAACTGGGATATCGATGCGCACTGGTCCACTTCTCTGGGTGGGCGCTATGAATCCTGGAAAAGCAGTGATGGTTATTTTTCGGACGACGATGCCATGACACCCTGGTTGGATCTGGTCAAGCTGCCGAGTCGTTCCGAGGAGAAATTCTCCCCGAAATTTTCCTTGGGTTTCCGCCCGGATGACCTGTGGGCCTTCCGCTACTCCATCGCCAAGGCCTATCGCTTTCCCATCGTTGAAGAGCTGTTCAGTCAGTTTCAGGCTTTCAACGCGGTCAGTGAGGCCAATCCCGGTTTACAGCCGGAAGAGGGTCTGCACCATAACTTCATGATCGAGCGGGCCATCGATCAGGGTTACCTGCGGTTGAACCTGTTCTGGGAAAATATCGAGGATGTGATCGAATCCCAGGCGACGATTCTGCCGGGTGGTTCATCCATCCGCACGTTTGTGCCCGTGGACGAGGTGAGAACCCGCGGCGCCGAGTTTATTGTCAACGCCGCCGACTTCCTGCTGCCGAAACTGGATGTGCGCTTCAACATGGCCTGGACCGATGCTGAAATCGTCGACAATGCTCCAGATCCCGTCATCGTCGGCAATGTATTCCCGCGTATGCCGAAATGGCGTGGCAATCTGCTGGCCACCTACCACATGACCGATCGCTGGGATATCGGTGGCAGCCTGCAATACGCCAGTGACAGCTACGGGCGACTGGATAACAGCGATAAGGCCGATCAGGTATTCGGCGGCCAGGATCGCTACCTGTTCCTCGGATTGAAAACCAGCTTTCGCTGGGATAAACACCTGGCCTTCGGCCTGGGCATGGATAACGTCACCGATGAAACCGCCTATGTAGCCCACCCCTGGCCTGCACGAACTCTGTATTTCAATGTCTCCTATGACTGGTAACAAGGCGGGCACAAGGATGCATAACAGTTGGTCTACGGACATCTACCGCACCCTTTGGCGCTGGCATTTTTATGCCGGATTGTTCTGTATTCCCTTTGTGCTGACATTATCGATCTCAGGGGCCATCTACCTGTTCAAGCCACAGTTGGATGCGCTGGCCAACCGCCCATACCAGAATCTGGCGGTATCCGGCGAGCGCAGCAGCGCGGATGCGCAGATCAGCGAGGCCCTGGCCGCGTTTCCAGGTAGTGGTTTTGTCAGCTACCAACTGCCGGAGGCGAATGATCAAGCCGTCGTCATTACTGTGCTTGATCAAGGCCGGCAGCGGCTTGTGTATGTCCACCCCTACAGCCTGAAAGTGCTGCATAGCGTGGTTGCGGAAGACCAGTTCATCCGGCAGGTACGAGCTTTTCACGGGGAGTTGCTGGCGGGTAAGGTGGGCTCCGTCCTGGTGGAACTGGCCGGTTGCTGGGCTATTGTGCTGGTGCTGACAGGGTTATACCTGTGGTGGCCGCGCAACGGCCGTGGTCTGGCCGGTGTGCTTTATCCCCGTATTGGTCGGGGTGGTCGCCTGTTCTGGCGGGACCTGCATGTGGTAACCGGTATCTGGCTGGCGATGTTCGTACTATTCCTGTTGATGACTGCTTTACCCTGGACCCTGGTGTGGGGCACCGCTTTCAAGGAGCTGCGGCAGTGGGGTGACAGGCCGGTGCAACAGGACTGGACAATCAGTCGGGCACGGGAACACCACCACGATGGTGCAATGCCATCGGGACGTGTAGATCTCAGTGAAGCGCTCCTCGCCACGTCCATCTCCCTGCAATTTGCCCCGCCGGTATTGCTGTCGACGGATCGGCAGAATCCTGCCCTGTGGAAAGTCCAGTCCCAGTCCCAGAACCGTCCGTTGCGGGCAGATGCCTGGCTCGATGGCCAGTCCGGCGATGTGGTGAAGGTGCAGACCTTCGCTGAGCGCCCCTGGGTCGACCGGGTTATCGGAATTGGTGTGGCCGCCCATGAAGGGCAGCTGTTCGGTTGGTTGAACCAGTTGTTGGGCGCGCTCACAGCACTGGGGCTGGTTTTTCTGGCCATCAGTGGGGTTGTGCTCTGGCGGAAACGTAAACCGACATTTGGTCTCGGTGCTCCGGCGGCTCTGCCGGCGGTCTCATCAAAAAGTGTGTTTATCGCCATCACTGTCATTCTGGCGGTGCTGTTGCCCATGCTGGCGATATCGCTTCTGCTGCTCTGGCTACTGGAAACCCTGTTGTTGCGTCACTTACCCGGCGCCCGTCTATGGTTGGGCCTTGTGGGCCCTGGGGATGATACAAAAATCCGGTAACACCAGATGAATCGACATGCTAATCTGGTATTCCCTGGTAGCTTTTATGAGGATGTGTCGTGGACAGAAATACCGTTTTGTTGAGTGTTGTACTGGTGGTCACACCGTTGTCTGTCAGTGCCGCCAGCTGGTGGGATGCCGGTAAGGAATTACTCGGTGGCAACACGGGAAACACGACAGAATCCGCTGCGCCGGTCAGTGGGCTGGCTGGGCTCTCCAGCGATGAAATTGCCGCGGGGTTGAAAGAGGCGTTACGGGTGGGTGCCGGTAATGTGGTTTCACAGCTTGGGGCTCAGGATGGATTTTACCTCGACGACGCGATTCATATTCCATTGCCTCCACAACTTCAGCAGGCCAAAGGTGTTCTTGAGCAGGTTGGGATGGGCGCCAGTTTACAGGAGCTCGAAATGAAACTGAATCGGGCGGCCGAAGCGGCTACACCGCGGGCCAAGACGATGTTTCTCGATGCCATCAGTGCCATGACGATCGACGATGCGAAGAAAATTTACAGTGGCCCGGAAGATGCCGCTACCCGCTACTTCAGTGACAAAATGCGCGGTCCCCTCGCGGAAGAAATGCGCCCGGTGATTGAAGCCAGCCTCGCAGAGGTGGGTGCGCTACAGACTTACGATGCGATTGTCAGTAAATACAAGACCCTGCCCTTTGTCCCCGACCTCAAAGCCGACTTGACGGACTACACGATAAACGGGGGAATGGACGGCATCTTCTATTATCTGGCGCGGGAAGAAGCGGCGATCCGTGAGAATCCGGTCAAGCAAACCACCTCGCTGTTGAAAAAACTGTTTGGTCAGCCCTGAACCAGACCCGGCAATATGGCCGATGAAAATATACGTCTGATTTCGTGGCCATAAACCCTTTTCATGCACCCTGATAGCCGCGCCCTCATCGGGGTGACGGAGCAGTGTCAATCAAAATTCCCTATCGGTCTCTTTGCAGAATACTATCTGTTAATGGTTTATGCTGATGCCACGAAAAGAGGCATGGAAGTTAAAATTCGCGTAGGATCGTACCCCTGCCCGGTCCTGTGGGGCGAGTCGTTAAATCATTAAACTCGGTATCACAGTCAGGTTTGCTGTGGAACTGGCATGATCCGCTGAAATGAGAATGAGCCCGAAGCCAGGGTTTCCATGTTTCGATCAGTGCACCAGACAATGGTGTTCAGACCTGGAGAGAAAGCGAATGACAACAATAGGTATCCCCAAAGAAATTTATCCCGACGAAAGGCGTGTTGCCGCCACTCCTGCCTCCGTTCAAAAGCTGCTCAAGCTCGGCTATGAGGTATTGGTTCAGTCGGGAGCTGGCGAACCAGCGCACTATGACGATGAAGCCTATACCAACGCTGGCGCGGCAATTGCTATTGATGCGCCTGCGCTCTGGAGCCAGGCAGATTTTATTTTGAAAGTACGTGCCCCTATGGAAAACGCCATGCTCAACAGGCATGAGGTTGACATGATGAAGCAGGGCGCTGGTCTGGCCAGCTACATCTGGCCGGCCCAAACCCCTGAACTGCTGGAGAAGCTTGCGGCAAAAGGGGCCACGGTATTCGCTATCGACAGCCTGCCCCGCATCAGTCGCGCGCAGAAAATGGATGCGTTGAGCGCCATGGCCAATGTCGCCGGTTATCGCGCCGTCATTGAGGCAGCCAACCACTTCGGCCGCTTTTTTACCGGCCAGGTGACGGCGGCCGGGAAGGTCCCCCCTGCCAAGATCATGGTGATTGGTGCCGGGGTGGCAGGCCTTGCTGCCGTTGGTACCGCCAACAGCATGGGTGCCATTGTGCGTGCCTTTGACACCCGTCTCGAAGTGAAGGAACAGGTGGAGAGCATGGGTGCCGAATTCCTGGAACTGGATTTTGGCGATGAAGATGGCAGCGGTGGTGGCGGTTATGCCAAACAGATGAGCGATGAGTTCATCAAGGCCGAGATGGCACTGTTTGCCGAGCAGGCAGAAGAGGTGGATATCATTATCACCACTGCGCTGATTCCCGGCCGTCCGGCACCGAAACTGATTACCGCCGAAATGGTGGCTGCGATGAAGCCCGGTAGTGTGATTGTCGATCTGGCCTCGGAGCGGGGCGGTAACTGTGAACTCACCGAGCCGGGCAAGGTCGCTGTGCATCACGACGTGTCCATTATCGGTTATACCGATCTGCCCAGTCGCATGGCAAAGGTGTCCAGTGATCTCTATGCCAGCAACCTGACACATTTGATGAACGATCTGACGCCTGAGAAGGATGGTCAGCCCAGCGTTGATATGGAAGACACCGTCATTCGTGGACTCACGGTTGTTCACGATGGTGAAGTTACCTGGCCACCACCGAAAGTGGAGGTGGCGGTGAATACCGCGCCACCGCCGAGTACTGAAGAGCCATCACCCAAGGGTAACAAGGCCAAAGAGCCCTCCGTGATTGGCCGGTGGCTGGGCAAGGGGTTGCTGCTGCTGGTGACGGTGCTGGCGCTGCTGGGTATTGGTACCTACGCACCTCCGAGTTTCCTTACCCATTTTACGGTGTTTGTCCTGGCCTGCTTTATCGGCTGGCAGGTGATCTGGAATGTGACGGCGTCCCTCCACACCCCTCTGATGAGTGTGACCAATGCGATCAGTGGCATTATCGTCATCGGGGCGTTGCTGCACCTGGCGCAGTCTGAAAGCGGTGCAGTGGGCATCATGGCTTTTATCGCCGTGCTGATTGCTACCATCAATGTGGCCGGGGGCTTTCGGGTTACCCACCGCATGCTGAAAATGTTTCGCCGATAAGGAGGGCACACCATGAGTCCAGGAATCGTCAGTGTGGCCTACGTAGTGGCCAGTATATTATTCATTCTCAGCCTCGGTGGTTTGAGTCATCAGGAATCCGCTCGCCGCGGTAACTACTATGGTGTCGCCGGGATTCTGATTGCCGTTGGCGTCACCATAGCCAATGTCGGCACGGGCGATATGGTCGCCATTCTGATTGCGATTGTGCTCGGCAGCATCATTGGTATTTTTCTGGCCAACCGGGTCGAAATGACCCAGATGCCCCAATTGGTAGCCCTATTGCACAGCTTTGTCGGTCTGGCTGCTGTGCTGGTGGGCTTCTCCGGTTACATCGAACCATTGATCGTGACCCACGGTGCAGAGCACACCATCAAACTGGTCGAGATATTTCTCGGCATTTTCATCGGTGCGGTAACCTTTACCGGATCGCTGATCGCCTGCGGCAAGCTGGATGGCCGTGTGTCCAGCAAAGCATTGACCCTGCCGGGCCGCCATATGATGAACCTGGTGGCACTGGCCATTACCGTGGCACTGGGGATCATGTTTGTCGGTGCCGACAGTCACTGGGCCGGATTGCTGGCACTGATCATCATGACCATCATCGCCAGTGTGCTGGGTGTCCACCTGATTATGGCTATCGGCGGTGCCGACATGCCGGTGGTGGTTTCCATGCTCAACAGCTACTCGGGTTGGGCCGCCGCCTCAATCGGTTTCATGCTGGGCAACGACCTGTTGATTGTGACCGGCGCACTGGTGGGCAGCAGTGGTGCCATCCTCAGTTACATTATGTGTCGCGCCATGAATCGCTCCTTTATCAGCGTGATTCTCGGTGGCTTTGGCCAAACGACCAGTAGCAGCAGTGCATTGACGGGGGATGAAAGTGTTCAGGAAACCTCCATCGATGAGCTCGCCGAGGAACTGTTGTCTTCGGACTCGGTAATTATCGTGCCCGGCTACGGCATGGCGGTGGCCCAGGCGCAGAATGCGGTGGGCGACATTACCAAGCTGTTGCGTGAGAAGGGGATTACGGTGCGGTTTGGTATCCATCCGGTGGCAGGTCGATTGCCGGGGCACATGAATGTGTTGCTGGCGGAGGCCCACGTTCCCTATGACATCGTGCTGGAAATGGACGAAATCAACGAAGACTTTCCTTCAACAGACGTGGTGCTGGTGATCGGTGCCAATGACACTGTGAACCCGGCCGCGGCCGAAGACCCGGGTAGCCCCATCGCGGGTATGCCTGTTCTCGAAGTCTGGAAATCCCGTCAGGTAGTGATACTGAAACGTGGTATGGCAACCGGCTATTCCGGTGTCGAAAATCCCCTGTTCTACAAGGATAACACCCGGATGTTATTTGGCGATGCCAAAGAAACCGTGGATAAGTTGCTGGGTGCTCTGCGTTCATGATCCGGTGGAGTTGACCACAAGCGGTCTGCGGTGCAGACCGCTTCAATCAGTGCACATCGTTGCGCTCATTACCCCGCTCAGGTATGTAATGAACAGAAAACCGATGGCTGACAGGTGCCTCCTGTCTGCCGGGTGTCGCCCCTTCTGGATAACATGCTGATCAACAATCGGGACCTCTCCCTGCCATTTTTTGGGCATATAATTTGATGAATTTATGAAGCAGCATATCGGCGTGGTACAAACGATTCCCGATTTCCAGTCTGAGCTGGAGGTGCTGGCCGGGGGGCTGCAGGAAGGGCAGCCCGGAATGCCTTCAGCCATTCTGGTACAGCTCTTCTTTTCTTCCGATAACCTTGAGTGGATAGATCAGGTAACTGAGGTTGTCCTGACTATCATGCCCGAGGCGATTGTCGTCGGTGCTACCACAGATGGCGAGATTGCCCAGGGCAAAACACTGACCAATAGCACCGTCTTTTCCATTTCTGTTTTTGCAAAAACCACCCTGCAGGTGGTTGCCGATACCTGCCTTCCCGGAGAGGAGCTGGCGCTCGGGAAAGGTATGCGAGACCAGTTGCTCAGGCAGGAGCAACCGATTGCCGGTGTGCTGTTTCTGGCGACCCCCCTGTCAATCAATGTCAGCAGGTTGTTGGATGGACTGGCATCCGGGGGCATCAATTTCCCCCTGTTCGGCGGGGGTGCAGGCGATTATGCTGTTATGGAACACAGTCTGGTCATTGCCAATCAGCAAACCATCGATCGTGGGGCCGTAGTGGTTGCCCTGATCAGCGACGATCTGGTCGTCAAGGAATATACTTATTCGGGCTGGATGCCGTTGACCAGGGAAATGACCATTACCGCCACAAGGAATGACAGGATTGCCACCGAGATTGATGGTCGGCCTGCCTATGACGTGTACAGTGGTTATCTGGGCATTGAGAACGACCAGCAATTTTTCCTCAACTCCCTGGAATTCCCGTTTCTGGTGAAGCGCGATAACGAACTGCTTGGCCGCACGCCGATGAAGGCAACCGAGGACGGCGGAATACATTTCATTGCGGATGTTAAGCCCGGTGATAAATTTCGTATTGGTTATGGCGATCCCAAAGAAATTATTGCTCACGCCAAACATGCTCGTGATGAGCTGGGCGAGTTTTGTCCCGAGGCTATTTTTCTCTACACCTGCTGCTGCAGACGCTTCCTGATGCAAAATGACGTTGAAATGGAAACACTGCCATTTGAAGAGGTCGCACCAACGGTCGGTTTTTATACCTATGGTGAATTCCTGGGTAAAGGCAGTCACATCAGCCATTACAACTCCACCATGTTGGTGGTGGGTATGCGGGAAGGGGAGCCGAAACAACCGGTGATGAGTCATGTTATCAGTCAGAAACCTGGGACCGATCTGGCCGAAAAACCTGACCTGTACAAAAATCAGCACATCCGTGTGGTAACCCAGCTCATTCACTTCATCGAAACCATTACCACTGAGCTTGAAGACCGAAACAGGGAGCTGATGCAACTGGCGGTTACAGACAAACTGACCGGTTTGTTCAATCGGGCCAAACTCGATCAGGTGCTGGATGAAGAGATTGTGCGCCACAATCGTTATGGCACGGAATTCTGCGTCATCATGGCGGATATTGATGACTTCAAGATGATCAACGACACCTTTGGCCATCACAAGGGTGACGCCGCACTAGTGGCATTTTCTGACATTCTTCGGCACAGCATTCGTGTCAATGACACGGCCGGTCGCTGGGGTGGGGAGGAGTTCCTGATCGTTCTGCCGCACACGCCGGTCGATGCGGCCGCACAGACCGCTGAAAAGATCCGCGCACTTGTGGCGAGCGGTGATTACGGCGAGGTTAAAACCGTCACAGCCAGCTTTGGTGTGCTGGCGCACAAGCCCGGTGAAACTGTGGACGATCTGTTGTTGCGGGCGGACATGGCACTGTACGCAGCGAAGCGTAAAGGCCGTAATGCGGTGGTCAGCCAATAGAGATTGCTGGTCATCCTGTCGATCTATTGCCCGGTTTGTTCCATCAGATAGCCAGATAACCCATTATCACCACTGCATATCGCAGGCCTTTTCCCGTGGCCACCAGAACAAAAAAAGTGCTGGCGGGGACTTTCATCAGACCGCCGACCACCGTCAGGGCATCACCACCTATCGGTAGCCAGGTCATCAGCAGACTCCATTTGCCGTAGCGGTTGAACCAGTTTTGCGCCCGCTCTATATCCGCCTTGCGGGAAGTAAACCAGTGGCGTTCCGAGTAGTCCCCCAAACGCAGCCCGATCCACCAGTTAACCCCTGCACCCAGGGTGTTGCCGGTGGTTGCGAACAGCCACAGCAGCAGTGGGTCGAGTCCATCCCGGAGCTGGGCGACCAACAGGATTTCGGAATAAAAAGGCAGTAGGGTGGCTGCACCAAAAGCGACGGCGCAAAGCAATAAATAATCTGTCATGGGGTTAACGGAGACCGATCAGTCATGGGAGAGGGACCTGTTTGACCATGGGCAAAAGGGGTGCCGGTGAGCATAAAGACTATAGGGGTTCGCTTCAAACATA
>DDNV01000049.1:19825-26593 GCA_002341315.1 Cellvibrionales bacterium UBA2511 | reverse complement strand
TAGGGGTTCGCTTCAAACAGGTACAGCAAACAAGAACAAGTTAAGCGCCTACAAGTATTTGGGTCGACACTACGTCTTGATGACACAGTAACGGGGCGGATGCACGCCAAAATGGCACCTTGGCCAAATTTGAACAGCGCTGAGTCCTGCGGTTTTCAGCTGCCAGCAGTTCAGTAAAACCGCAGGCCCGATAGCGCCAGGTCGACCTCAAATTCGCGCCCGATAGCCACTAAACCAAGTCGCTTCAGTTTGCCGAGATTGAGCGGCGTCTCGGTGCGATGGGCAACGAAGTCATTGAACGGCAGCCTGATCGTTTGCCATTCGGGTTTGACCCTGAAGTGTTGTCGGTAGGACTGCCAGGGTCTGCTCAGTTCGGTGGTTCTCAGGTGAACGGAATATTCCTCCGCCGGACCGCAGACATCCAGCTCTATGCCCTGCCACGCGCTACCGTCCACGGCTGTTTGGTCGGTGGATAAATCCAGTGCCATCTGCAGAAACCCGCCGTTATTCTCGAGGCTAACCCGGCCGCGCATGCGCAGTGCCAAACGGTTGGAGATGGTTTCGCGGGTCAGGGTGCCTTGCGACAGCCCACCCATCACACCGTCGGTTACCAACCGCCACCGGCATGCATTGCTGTCGGCGGGGAGGTCTGATTCAAGGCTGTCAAAAATAACGGAGGAGGCCATGACTATTATCGATCCTTTTTACTCGTTTGAGGTGCCGGTTTGGGAACAGCCATGAAGACCAGATAAACCAATGACAGAACGACTATTGCGACAGAAAAAATTGCTAGGCGGCGGTAGGTTGGGCGATCTGGAAAACGGTGGCAGATCACTGTGTAGCGCCCAGCGATTGTCTCTTTAAGCCATTTGGCCGAGAGCGGTTTGGCGTCGGAAAACCTCGGAATCGGGTCTTGAGGAGGGCTGTTTTCGGCGGCTGTGGTGATGGTCTGTGGTAGGTCGATGCCGTAACTGGCGGCAATGTTGATGCCGGCCAAAAAAAGCGTTTCTTTCTTGTCGGCAATTGCAAGTTCGTGTGCTTCCTGCCAATCCTGTGCCGTAAGGCTATTTGACATCTGCGCCAGGTCGACAAGCCAGTTCAGGTTGTCCTCGAAGTCACCCATGACCGCATGCAGGACCACCATGAATAGCTCAATGGGTTTGGCAGGTTTTAACAACCCGGTTGCCGCTGAATATGCTGGTTTGGCCCAGGCCAGTTGCGTAAGCCGGTCGGATGTATAGCTACCCAGGCGACGGTGCAGATCGAGTTTCACGTCACTCTGGGGGTGAATAAGTTGAGTGCCGTGGTTCGGATCCAGGCCAAAAAAGCGATGAACGGCGCCCTTCCTTTCCAAATCGGCATACTCATGCGCCCAACCATTCTGCAGTAGCAACTTCAGAGCGCGGGCATGGTGTTTGGGTGCCACCAAAAGATCCATGTCGGCCATCGACCGCAAGTTTCGTCGGGGGTAGTAGTCAACCAGACCGACCCCCTTCAAAGCCATGACAGGTATACCCTGCTGGGCAAACAGGTTGATGACTTTTTTTAACTGATGGGTGCGATGTTGATACGCTATCCACCAGTATTGATAAAGTATTTTGAGACGAGCCTGGTGGATTGACGACAAACCAAAGCGCTGTGTCTGATCATGGATCAGTGGCGATAAGCGCATAATACCGAAACTCATGGTATCGATGACGATCATCCGATCCCAGGCATCCAGTAGCTCGCCTGCGGTGGCCGCATCTTTAGCCAGGCAGAGCTTTAGTGAAAGCTCTTCAATAGATAGCGTTGTCAGCATGGTGTGAACTTTATGGTCTGATCGGCAATGTCATCGAATTCGTCAAGGTGACTGATGATAATGATGATTTTGTCATCTTTTAACTGCGCGATAGTACGCTTTAGTAAATTGATGGATGTGCGATCGAGGTGATTGGTGGGCTCATCGAGAACCAGCAGCGTATGGTTCGTATAGAGCTCGCGGAGTAGTGCAATTCGCCGGGCTTCTCCCCCCGATAACGCACCGCCACATTCGCCAACCTGATAGTTTTCCGGGTCTTTCTGCACCGGTAACAACTGCCGTTTCAGTTCGGGGTCGCCGTCACTCCATTGCTGTTCTGCCGCAGGGTGGCCGAAAAGTACATTGTCTTTGATCGTGCCGCCAAACAGGGTCACATGCTGATCAATCAGGGCTGTTTGATGGCGCCACAGGGATAGTTCGGGCCAGGGTGTTGGCGCACCGTTAATACACAGCTCACCGGCACTGGGCGTTAAATGGCCCAGCAGAATGCGGGCCATCGTGGATTTCCCCGCGCCATTTTCACCTTTCCACAGATAAATGTTGCCCTGTTCGAGGCTGAGCGATTTGTTTTTGATGACTGGCTTATCGGGATAGCTGAAGCAAACGTTGCTCAGGGCAATCGACTTTAGCGGTTCTGTGCCACAAGAATGGGCGTTTTCACTCTCGCGGCCTGACTTGGTGGGTTTTAGTTCGGAGGGCAACCTGAAAAACCTGTCGAGCGTTATAGCTGCCTCTTGCGCATCCATAAAGCTGAAAAGTGCGGTGCTGAGCGGTTGTATATGGCTTTGGATAATACTCAGCAGGAACAGTACAAGCACAAACTCCTGAGCGCTGAGCTCACCACTTTGTATGAGATAAACGCCAAGAAAAAGGGTGGCTACGCGGAGTACGTTGCCGGACCAGTTAAGCCATGACTTCCAGAATAACTGCTCTCGCAGCATACGAGTGTTATCGGAGAGAAACTCGCGGGTATGATCGTGGTGCTGTGCGGCAGTATCGGCTACCCCGCGACCCATTTTGAATAATTCAAACTTGTCCAGCAGGGCGACTGCCCAACCATGTTGCCGGCGCCAGGCAGCCTGAAAGGCGACCAGCAGCGGCCGTGTTTTCTGTTTGGTTGTAATGCCCAGCAGCGCAATCAGGCCCATGCCGACCAGACAAAATATCACCATGGTTGTACTGAGCCACGCGATAAAGCCCAGCATCGCAAGCACAATAATGGTGCTGATCAGCACCGAGTCCAGCAGTTTGCTGATTCCCTGGCGAATACGCCAGAAGTCGGACATCAACAGATCGTACAAATACGCGCGTTTGGATTGTTTAAAGGCCAGCCACTGCAAACCGGCCAGTTGACGATAGAGTTTGTCGCTCAGCCTGAGGCAGGCGGCATCAATGATCGCGAAGTTATAAAACGCCTGGCGCCACGCCAGCCACTGTGCGAGCGAAAACACAACGACAATGCCGGCTATTTCAACAAAAAATGGGCCGTCGAAGGTTGTTGGCAGCGGCTGGATGGCTCGATAGATCAACAGGGGCCAGCCAATGGACAAGCCCGTCTGGAGCAGGCCCAACAATAGGCTGCGGTAGAGTTGCCCGTTGGGAATGGCGCGCAACACAGACAACGGTGTAAAGCGAAATGAGTCAGTCATTACCGGAAACTTTTCTCTTGCTATTCAGGTGCAGCCTGATCACCTTCAGGTAGTCAACGGCAGAGACACCGTTGGTCATGTTGTTGTCGTGGATACGCCGAAAAGCCAGCACATCGGGAAGGACGACATGTTTAACGTTGTGAGTTTTACAGCGGTTAAACCATTCGATGAAATCACCCATTTCTAAAGCGTCATTAAACCCCCCGACACGATCAAAAAGGCTGCGCCGGCACAGCATCGAGGTTTTGTTGAAGCCATCCAGTGGCTCAGGACGCGCACGGTACTTTGTATTAACCGCCGATTTGTCATCAAACTCTTTTAATTTTGTGAAGCAGATGTCGAGCGACGGGTCGGCGGTCAGGGCAGCGAGCTGAGTTTGTAGCTTGCTGGTCGCCCACAGGTCGTCACAATCGAGAAACGCCAGCCAGTCGGCCTCAGTGTGCTCCAGGGCTGTATTCAGTGTCGCGCTCACCCCGCAATGTGGGCGATCGACAAAAACAAGGTTGGGCAACTGCCCGGTAAGCGCCAGAATTTTCTCCCGGCTGCCATCGGTGGAACCATCGTTGACAACGATAATACGAATATTCTGGTGAGTCTGTTGGCGGGCACTGTCGATGGCTTCGCATACAAACCGCTCGCCATTGTAAACCGGAATAATAATATCGATTAATGGGACGTTAGCGTTGTTGTCGTCTGTCTCTGTCATCGCACCAGTGCCCCTTTCTTGCGCTGCGATTGGCGACGAAGGACCTCGAACAGGCCCGCACGCATTTTGTCGCTGGCGTAGGTGCCGTTATTCTGGTGCCACCATTTTCTCAATAGGGGGCGTTCAATATTGGCCTCCTCAAATCCGGCATTGCGTAAATTGACGATCAGCTCGGTATCATCGCCAGCCACCAGACTGGAATCGAACCCGCCGAGGCTGGCAAGAACATGGCTGCGGAGCATCAGTGCACTGGGTACAAATGACCGGTGCTCATCGGTGGGGAGGCGCAGAAGGTGTCGGGGCAACACAAGTTCTTCCTGGGCATGTAACGTCTGATTACAGGTGACCCAGCCGACATAGGGGTGGGCGTTTAAATACGCCACCTGTGCGCTGGTTTTGTCTGCTTCCCATTCATCGTCCTGATCAAGGAAGGCGAGGTACTTACCCGACGCCAGGCCTGCACCCGTGTTGCGGGCCGCTGCCACGCCCCGGTTGGGCGTTGTGACCAGGGTGGCAGTTGGGTAGTGCTCAGCAACCAATTGGCGGCCGGCGCCATCATCACTGGAACCATCATCCACGACGATGAGTTCAATCGATTCATAGGTTTGCTGTTTTACGGTATCGAGTGTGCGAACAATCGTTTCGGCACCGTTATACAGCGGGATAATCACGCTGACCAGCGGGCGATAAAACCGCCTGAAGTCGTTTATTTGGGGCAGGGGTCTACTCTGTTTTGTCTCTCGTCTTCTGCGCAGGGAATGGCGTAACACGTTCAGGAGATCCAGCTCCTGTGGGGTTTTCTCCACCGACATGTTGTTGCCGTGAACATGGTAAATCAGCGTCGTCTCCTCCAGTAACACGATGCCCTGCCGTTGTTCTCTCAGTAATAGCCACCAATTCACATCTTCGCTATAGCGCAGATTCTCATCAAACGTCATGCCGCGATCAAATACCTGTCGCTTGACGAGAATGGCACCCAGATGCACATGGGTAATCTCCTGTGTCTCAGGGTCGAAGAGCATGTTTGGCATGGGGGTGCCGTTGGCGGCGACATAGCGGACTTTGCCGCCAGCGACGCTGGTGTCAGGGTCCTCCATGTGTGGCAGCAGCAACGTCAGTTTGTTCTCGGGCCATTCATCGTCGCCGTCGATAAAACTGATCAGCTCACCCCTGGCGTGTTTGAGGCCCGTGTTACGGGCCGCCGCTGGACCACGATTTTCCTCATGATTGAGCAAAATCACCTGCGGGTACTGACCTTTGATATGTGTCAGTAGCTCACAGCACTGGGCATTCGAACCATCGTTGATGAGTATGATTTCAACAGCAAGCTGCCCACGGCTGATTTCAGCCTGTTGCAGCACCGAGTTGATCGCCCGGTATAACTCTTTGCCGTTATTGTAAACAGGGGTGATGACGCTAAGCATTTTTTCTTCCTTCATCGCTCGTCACACGTCCAAAAGACTCGGTTAGCAGGTGCTTGTCCGATCCTAAAAGCCATTGATAGCAGGGGGCCGCATTAACGACCGTGGAGATTTTGCTGAAGGCTTCGGCACGGTGGTGTGGCAAATGGTGCAAAGTGGTGGGTGCGATGCTCATCAGTGCTTTGGCTGCCGAGACGGCTGATGCGGTCGATTGAGCGACACTGGGTGAGGCAATACGCGGCACCAGTATGCCGACCAGATCTGCACTTTTTAACAGCCTGTCAGGGTAGTGTTCGCCAATATGCAGGATGGCCTTCTGGTCCCGATAACTCTGGGGGTTTCGCAACTGGCTGTGCAAATCAGTGAATCGCTCATCAAAATTATCATGATTGATTTTCGCGGATTGATACAGGCTGTGTACCTTAAAGGGCGGTTTTGTGCGCAGGATGACATAGTCGTCGCCCAGGTAATAGCGGCCACTGAGCAGGAGTTGCAGACAGCTGGTGGATTTTCCCGAACCACTTGGGCCGGGAATAAGCCAGCCATGCTTTCCATCTTCAGAGATGGCACCGGCGTGCATCAGCTGCAGGTCCTGATCGCGGCTCCACCAGTGAAAAATAATACGGAATGAGAATGTCATCTCCCACCAGGGCACCTCCTCCGGATTGATGACCCAGTACAGGCCAATGCGTCTGAGCCGGGAGTATAGAAAAACCTGCCTTAACCAGGGTTGGTAAAAAATCTGCACATCATTCTGGTCAATGGTGGCGGCGTATCCCTGGCCGTTAAATAAATCCATTGGCGGAGCTTTCAGCGGGGAGGTTGTGCCGCTGCTGTCGGCATAGAGAATGGTGAGATCGGCATCCGACCCGGACTCGCTGGCGAGGTGCGCGAGCGCGGGGAAAAACTGAGCCCGCAGTATCGGGGAGTGCGTTGCCAGATCAACAATGTGGCCACCCAGGTCAAGCCTGTCCCGATAGCACAGAGACTCCCTGTCCAGAAGTGCCAGCGCTTCCTCGAAATAATCATTGAGATTGAACATCGTTGTGGGTAGGGGACTCGGTTACGTGGTCTGTTCTTTGAGCTCCCAGCCGTCTTCATCCACATCGTGTATGGGGTCAAGCAGCAGCAGGTCCTGCATATCAGCGTAGCGGTTGAGCTCTGAGTGTTTGTATTCTTTCGCCGCCGTCC
>DDNV01000049.1:12166-19719 GCA_002341315.1 Cellvibrionales bacterium UBA2511 | reverse complement strand
CGCCGCCGTCGCGGTGCCCAAAGCAGCATCACTGGATGTCCTGTCAACAACCAGCTGTTCACTGATCAGCTCCTGCCAAATGCTCGAGAGTTCAGCGATAGCCGTTGCGCGGTGCTCGCCCAACGATGCGCAAATCGTCGCGATGGCGGCGTCAGGGTCAGCACACGGCAAGGCCTGGATCAGGCCAGCAGCAATGCCCTGAACACTGTAATAAAGCCCGCTATCCAGATTTGCGATGATACATTCGTCTTCAAAAACTTCTGCTGCAACTTGTTGATTCAAAGTGAAATGGTGCATGGTTTATGAGTATTCCGTTATAGATATCCGCTATGGCCCTGAGTTTACACGCAAAGCCGGAAGTTGACGACCTGGGTAACTGGACAAGCGGAGCAGAAAAAGCGGCATTAAAGGAGTAGTAAAGGGGGCAGTAAAGGGGCTCAGTAAAGGAAATAGCAAAAGAGTAAAAGGGGGCGGGGGAAACTGAGAGCCATCCCCTTTTACGACACTGCTGGTCGGCTGGCAGATGGGTCAAAAACCACTTAACGTGGCTTGCCGACAACATCTACGGATGTATCTTGCCATGAAAAAACATATAACATTGAATCCAGTGAAGGTACGATTGAACAGCGCCGCGACTGTAGTGCCCGACCAGCATCTACTCGTTAATCGAACCAGGGAACGGTGATACAGCCATGAAGGAATGCACTTTCACTGTTAGCTGTACTACATACGGAAACATATGGAATCACAACAAGCATTAAAATTACTTAAAGGAATTCAAGCAGAAATTGAATTTACTCCGGGTGTGGCTAGGACAGAAGATTTTGGTGGTCTTCGTGTCGTTGATGCGAAAGTGAAAGAAGCCAGAATGATACTTAGTGGTGTAAGTGGGCTACCAGATTCACTGCTCAAAGATATGGATACCGATGCTAACTTTGAAGCAAATAGTAGACGTGTACGTCTGGAAACACTCGCTGAGTATATTAGAAGCGCGGTAAAGTTTTTAGAAGCTGGTGGTGTGGCTAAGCCCAAAAAGCAAATAATAGCTCCCCCTGACTACAGCAAAATCACGCGGATTATGCCTGGTTTGCAGCAAGTGATTGATAGTCGCTGGAGGGAAGCGCAAAGGTGTCAGCATGTACAAGCCTATACTGGTGCAATAATCCTTATGGGTAGTGTGCTTGAAGCACTCCTTCTATGTCGTGCAAGCACATCTCCAGCTAAGGCTTACCAATCAAGCAAAGCACCAAAGGACAAACAGGGGAAGACCCCCGCAATTCCAGACTGGAATTTAAATACTCTGATTGAGGTCGCTGTAGATTGTGGTTGGCTGAAAACGGACAGAGGAAAATTCAGCCACGCATTGCGTGAATCTAGAAATGTTGTTCACCCTTGGGTTCACGTCACTACTAGAGCCAATTTCGATGAATCCACTTGTGCCACATCATGGGAAGTGCTAAAGGCATCGGTACAAGACATGATTAGTTCAGTATGAGCGGGACACAGCTAACAAACGCGTTAAGTAAGACGTTCGTAAGCTCGCGCCTAGTACGCGCGCGTTATGAAAAAAATAATCCACGGTATTCTAAATGTTAGATATATGTTTACGATGCTCCGACAGGGAATGCGAAAGTACTAAGATCGATACATTTGACTTTTGTCGTCACGGAGTAGCCTTTTATAACACTGGGAGCTCAATTAAAAAGAAAGAAGAATCAATAACCTTGAGGCACATTTCACATAATCTCAGGCATGAGCTTAACAAGGTCTTGCAAACCATAATTTCTGAAGCCTCAAAGATTGATGGTTCTGTCAGTGCTAAAAGAATTGACCCAGAAAACCCCGCAAGCAAAATCGTTGGTGCGACTATAATCATAGATCAGTTTATAGAAATGATATCGGGCGTAAATGAGTTTCACCCTAGCTCACAATATTCAAAAAACTTAGATAAAAAGGTTCTACTAAGGCCTATTTTGGAGAAATATTTAACTGTATATTCGCTAATCCTTAATACTCGAAGATCAAAAGATATATCTTTTGATCTTCGAGTTAGCAGTAAAACACATCTGACATTTTCTTCTAATATAGCTGAATATATTATTTCAATACTGATAGATAATATATGGAAATATAGTGTTGATAACAGTGTTGCAACTATTGAGGAAAGTTTCTCTGATGAGGGTGATCTAACTCTTTCGTTTAAAAATTTATCCCTACCTATAGATTCGCCTTCCTCTATTTTTGAGAAGGGATTCCAAACAAAGAAAGAGTCTGAGGGCTTTGGATATGGGCTTTATTGGGCAAATATATTGGTAGAGCATTACAACACCCTAAGTAAAAGGTCTTCAGAAATTCTATCAATAGAGCATGAGCAAAAGGTTATTAATGAAAGCTTAGCAGAACAGGTATTTGTTATAAGGAATCTAAGGGCATGAAGCATAAAATTATAAATGGATTAGGTCGATTCCTTATGAAGGTAAACGCTTTGAGTATATGTATAGTCGATGATGAGGAAATATATTTTAACAAAAATATGCTAATAACCGCTGAGAATACTGGGTTTAAATGTATTGAGCGTTATCAAAAGATAGATAGAGATCTCTTTAATAGATTACAAGAGAAGCCATATGATATTGTGATTTTGGATATTAAAGGTATTACAGATCCAGACATTGCTAAGGACGGAATGCAAGTTGCCTCCCTATTAAATAGAACAACAAATAGTTATATCGCAATTACATCAGCTCATCAATTCCACCTTGTAAACGAAATGACAAATGTTGACTACGTGATTGAGAATAAGCTGCTTACATCGGCAGACTTTATTGACGAGCTTATTGAAATAGTTGACGACTTTATAGGAAAGAAATCCACTTTTTACAAAAATGTGTTGTTCAAAGCTGGATTTTCAATGCTCAAAAAAATTGCCGTATAGCAAAGCCAGCCAGCACGGGGACAAAAAAACCACTACTTCATTCTGGTTTTTCGCCCCCTGTTACCAGGGGATAAAGGGGTCGGTGACAATTGAGAATCATTCCCATTTAATTTTTACCGGTCTTCTGTGCTTTAGATGGTCCGGTTTTCTTCCCAGGGCACAATTCTGGCACAGTCCTGAAACGAAAAAGGCCCGCGATTAGTCGCGGGCCTTTAAAATGGTGGTGCCCAGAGGCGGAATCGGACTTCGAGAACCACACTCTCACAGCGGTTTTGTAACCTATTGATTTACAAAGAATAGGTTGGTCTTGCGTAATTCTAGAACAATACAAACTGTACCACCTATCTGGATTCATTCCGAGCATTTTGTCAATCTATAGCTTGACTTTAACTATCTTAATGTCAAATAATAACTTGACGTTAATAGCTATAGTGTATATGTATAGATATACGTTATTTGTTCTAATGTAAATTTATAGGTTAACAATGAGCATTAAAAAGATCGTCTTGCAACAGATTCAAAGCCAGGTTGATCGCGCCGCTGAAACGGTGCGCGGTCTTTCTGTGCCCAAAGATGGCTGGATCAGGACGGTCAGAAAATCACTCGGTATGTCGGGCGCACAACTAGCCCGCCGTATGGATCTTACCCGAGCGGCCATATCCAATACAGAGAAAGCCGAGCTGGAAGGGCGCGTGACGATCAAGGCAATGCGTGAAGCCGCAGAAGCCATGGATTGTCGCCTTGTCTATGCGATAGTACCCGAGAAGGATATAGAAACGCTGATCCGTAAGCGGGCGCGGGAGAAGGCCCAAGCCAAGGTCAAAAAGGTCAATCAGCATATGGCCCTTGAGGCTCAAACCCTGACCAGTGACAGGATAGACTTTGAGATTGAACGATTAACCGACGAGTTGGTGAAGAACCTTCCTGCGGAGCTATGGAATGATTGACGATCTGGACGAGCCTGAAGGCGCAACGCCCCTTGAGCCAGACGAGATGGAAGGGCTGAAATTCTCACACATCTCGACAAGAGGAGAGCTAGATCAGCTCGAACAGGCCAATATTACGTCCGGCCTTTCATGGCTGGATAGGCAGAGCGGCGAAGATCTTCTAACCGATCATTTTGCACGCAGGCTACACCAAAAAATGTTCGGTCAGGTCTGGGCGTGGGCGGGCACCTATCGCCAGACGGAAAAGAGTATCGGTATCGATCCGATCCACATTTCCGTACAGTTTCGGACGCTCTTGGACGATGTTCAGTATTGGGTGGATAACGATACCTATGACCCGATAGAAGCGGCGGCACGCTTTCATCATAAGCTCGTTTATATCCATCCGTTTCCAAACGGTAACGGTCGCTTTGCGCGATTTATGGCCGATGCCTTGCTCGAAAAGCTCTATGACGAAGACGCTATAGACTGGTACGGCGGGTATGATCTCCAGGAAATGAATGAACGTCGCGCAGATTATATTGACGCGCTCCGAGCCGCCGATGGGGGTGACTATGAGCCATTGTTGGATTTTGTTAGCGAATAGAAGGATAAAGGGGTCGATGACAACTGAGAACCATTCCCATTTAATTTTCACCAGTCTTCTGCGCTTTACACGGCCCGGTCTCCTTCCCAAGGCACAATGTTGACGCAGTCCGGAAATGAAAAAGGCCCGCGACTAGTCGCAGGCCTTTAAATTTGTGGTGCCCAGAGGCGGAATCGAACCACCGACACGAGGATTTTCAATCCTCTGCTCTACCAACTGAGCTATCTGGGCATTTCTACCAGTGGTAACTGGCGAAGGCGCGTATTAAACCTTCTCATATTTCCAGCGTCAAGGGCGGGCGCGGAAATTATTCCGAAGGCGGTACGTAGCCCTCCGCCTGATCGATGTCCTGACCGGAGAGAAACCTGTCCCGCTGTTCATTCAGGTAGGTGCGGGCGGTCATGTCCATCATGTTGAGATGTTTTTCGTTGATCAGGCGGGTCTGGTGTTCGAGCCATTCCAGCCAGGCCTGTTTGGAGACGTGTTCGTAGATATCCTGTCCTTTGGGGCCGGGGAAGGGCGGTGCATCGAGTCCTTCCAGTTCCCGGTTGTGTTTTTTGCAGTGAACCATACGTGCCATGGGATTACCTTGTTAATTGGTTGGGTTGTTGCCGTGCTTGCAATTCCTGTAAAAGTTGCCTGACGGGCTGGGCGGTGCCCACCGCCAGTGTTGACTGGGGGTTATACCAGACCAGCGCGCTGGTATCCATGACCTGCTGCTGCGGCTGAACGGTGATCAGCGCCGGTTGGTAGTCCAGATGGTAGTGACTGAAGCTGTGGCGTCGACCGGGGAGTAATTCCCAGTCTGTTGCGCGGTAACCGAGGCTGTTACAGGTCTGTTCTATTTCGCCTTTATGGTCGCATTGGGGAAACACCCAGAGTCCGCCCCACAGGCCACTGGCGGGGCGCTGTTGCAACAGCACTTCCCCTGCCGGGTTTTGAATGACCAGAAACAGACATTGGCGAACCGGCTGCTGTCGACGAGGTTTTTTGCCGGGGTAGCGGGTGGGCGTGCCCTCTGCCAGTGCTTCGCATCCCTCTGAGAGCGGACATTGGCCGCAGGCCGGTTTGCTGCGGGTGCAGAGGGTGGCGCCGAGATCCATGATCGCCTGGGTGTAATCGCCAAAGCGCTGCGCGGGGGTATGTTGCTCGGCCCATTCCCAGAGTTGTCTGGCGACTGCTGTCTGGCCGGGCCAGCCGTCGATGCCATGATAGCGGGCGAGCACCCGTTTGACATTGCCGTCAAGGATGGCGGCCCGCTTGTCAAGGGCAATGGCACAGATGGCGCCAGCGGTGGAGCGGCCGATGCCAGGCAGTGCCATTAATTGTTCCTGGGTATCCGGAAAAACACCGCCATGTTCTGTGCAAACAAGCTGTGCCGAGCGATGCAGGTTGCGGGCCCGGGCGTAGTAACCGAGACCGGTCCACTGTTGCAACACGTCATCGAGCGGGGCTTTTGCCAGCGATGAAATGTCGGGGAAACGCGCCATGAACCGCTGAAAGTAGGGGATAACGGTGCTGACCTGGGTTTGCTGCAACATGATTTCCGACACCCATACCCGGTATCGGTCTTTGTTCTGCTGCCAGGGCAAGTCCTTGCGGCCGTGCTTGTCAAACCAGCACAGCAGCTGTTCGGAAAATATTGCGGACACTATTGGAAAATACCCTTGAGCACCTCATCGATGAGTTGTTTTTTGGGGTCTTGTTCTTTTTCGGCTGAGGGCTCTTGTTTGGTTGAGGACTCTTTATTGGTTGAGGACTCCTCCGTGGCCGAAGGCTCTTTATCAGCTGATGGCTCTTTATTGGTTGAGGACTCTTCAACCGCTGTCGGCCCTTCAGTAGACGAGGTCGGAGTGTCCGATTTCGGTTGTGATAGGTATTTATCAAACAGCTTTTCCTTGAGGAGATCCTGCACTTTGCCCTGAATCAGTTGATTGATGAACTGCTTGTCTGGCAGGCAGCTGCCCCCGCCGTTTTCGGCAAAAGATCCGGTGCAGCGGAATGGAATGTCCCGGTTTTGGATCGATTTGCTTTTGATCGTACAGCCGGTTTCCGAGGTGGTATCGCCGCGCAGATTGGCTTTGATCAGTATGTCGTAGGTTTCCCTGCCGAGATGGGCGGAGCCGTTGCCGGAAACCAGCATATTGCCGATGCCGGTGGTAAAACCGGGCAGGGTTATCTGCTGGTCCTGCCATTTGATGGTGCCCTGCATGTCCTGCAGGGTGGTGTGGTTTGGCCAGGTTTTGCCGGTCAAAGTTCTGCCCTCTACCAGCGAGGCCATTTCACAATAGCTTTTTTCCACGTTGATGTTGTCGACCTGCAGCGCCGAGAAGCTGAAGTCGCCGTTGCCGTTCATGTTATCCAGCAGGGCATCGCTGTTATCGCCGGCGCTGCTGCCGGTGAAATTCATGGTCAGCTTGCCGTGGATGTCGCCCTGTTCGGCCAGTGTCACCAGCGCTTTGTGCAGGTCTATTGCAGCGACGTTCTGGGTGAAGCTGACGGTTGGGGTGGCTCTGCCAAGGTCTGCCCTGGCGGTGGTTTTGAAGGTGCCGCCAAATATGCCGCCGGAGAGTTCGCTGATTTGCACCACTTTGCCATTGGCCAGCAGTTTGAGGCGGAGATTGTCCACGCGGATGTTATCCGCCGTCAGGCTTGCCAGGCTCAGTTCCACTTCGCTCTTGCCGCCTTCGAGCAGCGCCAGCGGTGCCAGTAATGGGGTGAAGAGGGCAGCTTGCTGCTCGGTGGATTCCGTTTCGCTGGTGGCGGGCAGGGCAAGGTGATCGCCCTCTATTTTCATGGCTAGCTGGCGAGTCCCCTGCAGTTGCAGGTTCATATTGCCGGTGGCATTGAACTTGTCCAGTGCCAGTTTCAGGTTGCTCAGGGAGACGGCTTTTTCCGATACGGCAAACGTGGTGGCGATGCCCAATTTTTTGAAACCTTCGGGAGGCTCTTCTATCGGCAGCTCTGCGAGGACGAGGTTCTGCAATGACAGTTCGCCCTGCAGCGCAGGTGTGGTTTGCAATCCTGCGCCATTGACCGCGCCACTGATGCTCGCCGACCCCAGTTTGCCGGTGATGTCTGTGAC
>DDNV01000049.1:11631-12021 GCA_002341315.1 Cellvibrionales bacterium UBA2511 | reverse complement strand
AAACGTCAGCGGCAGTTTATCCAGCCCTTTTACCGATAGTCTGGCATCGGAAAGGGTGAGTTTTTGTGGGCTGGCCTCAACGGCGACAAAGGATTGTAGCGCGACCTGCAGAGTCGGCTGGTCGGGGAGCGCGGTGATGAAGTTGAGGTTTATGGCAAAGGGTTTGCCATCGAGATTGAGCTTTGTGCTGGTAAAGTTCAGTTGTTCGAGTATCCGGTCAGGTGCGTCTGGTGATGTCACGGTGATCCGGCTATCGGTCAGGGAGATTTCATCGATGGCCAGCTCAAAAGGCAGGTCACCGGTTTGTGTGTCACTGGTCGCAGCAGCGGCCCCGGGCAGTGCCGCCACATTGGCGGCTTCGGCTGCTGTTTTCGTGCGGATATCGGCACC
>DDNV01000049.1:750-11472 GCA_002341315.1 Cellvibrionales bacterium UBA2511 | reverse complement strand
ATATCGGCACCATCAATGGTGATCGCTTGCAGACGGACAGTGCGTGTCAGCAGTGCTCGCCAGTCGAGAATCAGGCTGGCTTCCCGAAATTTTATATCGGGTATTCCGGTATCTTCTTTGGTGGCGGTGAGTGATGAGCTGCCCGCTTGAACGGCCAGATTGGGAAAGAACGACCAGCTCAGGTCGCCGTCTATTTTCAGCTCGAGGTCATTCTGTCGGGCCAATTTTTCCAGTTCGGGTTTGTAGGTGTTCGGGTCGACGCCAAATAGCAGAAAAGTTACGCCCCCGGCTACAACCAACATCAACACCAGTAACATTACCAATATAATTCTTAGCAGTTTCATGGGTATTTCTCTCTGTCCGGAAAGGCAAAACGGCCATTGCAGGCAACTATGTTACTCGCAATGGCCGTGATTGTTTACCTGTACGCGACGGGTTGGTGCCGCTGCCGGATCAGAAGCTGTAGCGTACCCCCAGCTCAAGACTCAGGCGTCCCTCGGGAGCGAACTCCCGCAGAAAGGACGTGGAGTTACGGATTTCTTCATCCAGCAGGTTGTTGGCCTTGGCAAAAAACAGCCAGTCCCCGGCGGCAGTATCCACATGGTAGTTGAAGTGAGCATCCAGGCGGGTGTAGCTGTCGGTGTCCTCTTCAAATTCACCGGCGTGGTTTTGTTTCTTGACGTCCGTGAGCCGGAAGCCGGTGTGCCAGTTGTAGGCCTGATAATCCAGTGCTATGCCATAACGCAGTGGCGGGATTCTTGGCACATCACCGCCTTTATCGAGCTTGGCACGCACGTAATCACCGAATATTTCCATCTGCCAGTTATCCTTGAATGGAACGACCAGTGAGGCTTCGGCACCCCTGAAGGTGGCATCCTGTTGCTGGAACTGATAGATATCCAGCTCCTCTTCCTCGTTTTCCTCACCGGTATTTTTCTTGAAGATAAAATCATCAATTTTGTTGTAGAAAATACTCAGTTTCAGATCAACTGGCCCCTGGTAACGATAGCCCAGCTCAATATTGTGGCTGGTTTCCTCATCGAGGTCCCTATCGCCGATATCGAAGCTCTGGCTGGCGAAGTGGGGACCATTGGACAACAGTTCCTCAACGACGGGCGCGCGCTCTGCGCGACTCAGCGACAGACTCAACGACTGCTCGTCGGTCACCTGCCAGAGGCTGCCTGCGGACAGGCTATAAATGTTGTGGCCGATTTTGGAACCGTTGTCCGGGTCTACGGTTTGCCGATCAAAGCGTGCCCCGAGTTCATGGCTGAATTGGCCGTGGGTGGTTTCGCCGACCCAGAACAGGCCGCCCTGACGGATATCAGACTTGGGAATGAAGGCTTCATCGCCGATGGCACCGAAGCGGCGACCTTCCAGTTGTGTACCGAAAGCGCCTTTCCAGCCAGCAATTTCTCTGTGTACCAGTTCTCCTCTGAATTCAAACGCTTCGTTGAAGAATTTGGTGCCTTTTTCGCCGCTCTCCAGTTCGATGTGTTCATAGTCGTTATAGCCGAGACGGAAGCGACCCAGTTCGATACCGGGCAGGATGTTTGCCCATTCGCCTTTCATGTCGATTCGGGTCTGCTTCATATCGATGCGAATCAGCTCGCCTTCTTCTTCATGGTCATGGTCGTGATCGTCATCGTGGTCATCTTCTTCGTGATGCCCGTGGGATCCCGGCGGTATGCCGTATTCATTGTTGATCTGGCTGAAAGACATACCGATAAAACCTTCATCGCCTATCCAGGATAATCCTGCACTGAATGCGTCGGCCCGGGTGTCGGTATTTTCGATATAGCCACGGGTGCTTTCGGGCTCTTCACCGGGTTCCGGTTCCTGGGCATAACCCTGAACCTTGAGGTCATTGCTTTCCCGGTAAATGCCATCCAGATGCCACGCCCAGCTGCCGGCGCCGCCGTCCAGTTTGAACACAGTGCTGTCCTGATCGCTGGCGGTGTTATGGCGATATTCCACGGCCCCTTTTAGTTTCTCAGGTACTTGGTCGGGAATCCGGTTGTCGATCACATTGACCACGCCGCCGACCGCCCCGCTGCCATAGCGCAGTGTGGCCGGCCCCCGCAGGATTTCGATACGTTCCGCCAGCAATGCTTCCGTGGTGACTGCGTGATCGCCACTCACGGTAGAGGCATCCATGGTGCTGAGGCCATCCTGGAGGACGCGAACACGGTTATCGCTCTGACCGCGAATCACGGGTTTGCCAACCCCGGGGCCAAACCCCTGATTGGTGACGCCGAGTTCATCCTTGAGGGATTCACCGATGGTTGCCGCGGCCTTGTTGCGCAGGTTCTCACCCGACAGAACGCTGACGGACTGTTTTATCCCGGCAGAGTCCTCCTGTAGTGGGGAGGCGGAGATGATAACTTCATTGATTTCGTTGTGGTGCTGGCTTTGTGCCAGAGCGACACAGGGCAGACTGGACACGGCCAGCGCTACCATAAAAGGCGTTTTCATGGGTGCAATTCCTATAACTTAAACAGGTAAATTCAGAGCTTGAATTGTGTGTTCAGTGATAGGCGGGTGGGGCGCGACTGTTGCGCGGTGCACTGGGCTGGAGAAGGTGGGTCGAAGCCGGCGCCGCGACGATGCCGGCATTGACAAGCTGTAACAGAAAATCCGGTGACTGACTTTGCAGGGTGGCCAGTCCACCGCTGGCGCTGTGGAGAATCTCACAGCTGACGGTGTGATTGTCCAGATGCACATGGGCGGCCGCCGTCTCGCTCAGCCACAGGGTAGTGACAGCCAACAGGCAGACGAGAAGAATGTTGGGGCTTCGCAAGCGCATAAAGGTCAGGCAGATAAGTGTAATAAACAGCGGGTGAGTGTAATGACTTCCTCCTGCTTATGGAAGGGTGGCGGTGAGGGCTCTATAATGGGGCGGCCCGATAACGGGACACATGTTGGAGACGCAGATGGCGGAACGGAAAGCAACAGTCAAACGCGATACGCTGGAGACCCAGATTAGCGTTGAGGTAAACATCGACGGAACCGGGCAGGTCAATTTTGCCACCGGCATCCCGTTTCTCGAGCATATGCTGGACCAGATTGCCCGTCACGGTTTGATTGATATAACGGTAACAGCCGAAGGGGATACCCACATCGATGACCACCACACGGTGGAGGACATCGGCATCACCCTGGGGCAGGCATTCCAGCAGGCGCTGGGTGACAAGAAAGGTATTCGTCGCTACGGCCACGCCTATGTGCCACTGGACGAGGCGCTATCCAGAGTCGTGGTGGACTTCTCCGGTCGCCCGGGTCTGGAGATGTTTGTCGATTTTGCCCGCGCCCGAGTGGGGGATTTCGATGTGGACCTCAGTTACGAATTTTTTCAGGGCTTCGTTAACCACGCGGGCGTGACCCTGCACATCGACAACCTTCGCGGTCACAACGCCCACCATCAGATTGAAACCATCTTCAAGGCCTTTGGCCGCGCCGTGCGTATGGCGGTTGAGATGGATCCCAGAATGGCCGGAGTGATGCCTTCGACCAAGGGCACACTGTAAAAAAGAGCCGTCTATGACAGATTTTCGTACCCGTATTGCCGTGCTGGATTACGGCATGGGCAACCTTCATTCCGTTGCCAAGGCCCTTGAATTGGTGGCTCCGCGGGCCGAGGTGATTATCACCTCGGATATCACAGAGGCCGAGGACGCCGACCGGATCGTTTTCCCCGGTGTCGGCGCCATCCGCGACTGCATGGCCGAAATTCGGCGACTGGGTTTTGACCGGTTTGTGGCAAAAGCCGTCCAGGAAAAGCCCGTGCTCGGAATCTGTGTCGGCATGCAGGCGCTGCTGGAGCATAGCGAAGAGAATAATGGTGTTGATTGCCTGAACATCCTGCCGGGTGAGGTGCGTTTTTTCGGTCACCATCTGCGGGATGAGAACGGTGAAAAACTGAAGGTTCCGCACATGGGTTGGGACCGGGTTCACCAGACCATCGACCATCCCATGTGGCACGGCATTGAACAGGACAGCCGGTTTTATTTTGTTCACAGCTACTATGTGGACGAAAGCCGCCCAGAGTTTGTGGCCGCGACCTGTGATTACTCGGTCAAGTTCGCCGCCGCGCTGGTTCACGACAACCTGTTTGCCGTGCAGTTTCACCCGGAAAAAAGTCATACGACCGGACTGCAACTGCTGAGCAACTTTGTCTCATGGCGCGGTGATTGATCGGGTCGGCATTCTTCCGGCCGGCAATGCCAGATAATCGTTAGTCAGAAAACCATTGAAAAATAATTGAGAAATAACAGGAATACATTGTGCTGATAATCCCCGCGATTGATTTGAAAGACGGTGAGTGTGTGCGGTTGCGCCAGGGTCGTATGGAGGACTCCACGGTATTTTCCGGCAGCCCGCTGGAAACCGCAGCCAGATGGGTAGATGCCGGTGCCCGGCGCTTGCATCTGGTGGACCTGAATGGCGCATTTGCCGGTGAGCCGGTCAACGGCGAAGTCGTCACCGCCATTGCCAAAGCCTACCCGAATCTGCCGATCCAGATTGGTGGTGGTATTCGCAATGCCGAGACTATCGAGGCCTATCTGAAGGCCGGGGTTCAGTACGTGATTATCGGCACCAAGGCCGTGAAGGAGCCGGAATTCGTGACCGACATGTGTAAACAGTTCCCCGGCCATATTATTGTCGGCCTCGATGCCAAAAATGGTCGTGTGGCTACTGACGGCTGGGCGGAAGTCACCGAAGTGCTGGCCACGGATCTGGCCAAACGCTTCGAGGCAGACGGCGTCAGCGCCATCGTCTACACCGACATCGACCGCGACGGCATGATGCAGGGCGTCAATGTGAATGCCACAGTGGCGATGGCTCAGGCCTCCTCAATTCCGGTAATTGCCTCCGGTGGCATTACCAACATGGACGACATCGTCGCCCTCAATCGAGTGGCTGACCAGGGTATCCTCGGTGCCATTACCGGTCGTGCCATCTATGAAGGCACCCTGGATGTCGCCGAGGCTCAGCGGCTCTGCGACGGCTGATTGGTTAACAAATAATCGTTACGACCCCTTTAATTCAACCCCTTTAATTCACTTTGATTCCGACTGTTTTAATTGCGTAGAAGCTAAGAAAAAAGCCGCTGGGTAAGCGGCTTGGAGGGTGATCTATGAAAGCTTGCGTCAACTGATACTACCACTATACGTATAGCATACAGTCTTAATGAGCCATCAGGACTAGTTCCGGGTCAGTTGGCGCATATCTGGACCCAAGGGTAGGGTGTAATCCACTGAGCCTAGGATTTCGCTATCGGAAGTCCGTATAAGCTTAGCCGTTATATAGATATTTCTTGAGGCCACAGCGTAGGTGCCTACTACTACTTGTGTAACATCATGTTCTACTGAGATGTTTTTCAAAGCACGTGATAGGACAAACTCACCCTGTCGTTCCTGGATATAAATATCTTTTCTTAGCAACATTTCGGTAATTTTATGGCCACGCTGGGTTAGTCGTGAAGCGACTTGCTGTGCGGCAATACGGCCAAAAGTTGACGATACGGATAGGTTGTTTATATCTGCATAACTGGCAACAATTGTGTTGCTATTTGGTTTTATCTTATCACCTGCCTGTTCCATCAAAAGGTCTGCAGCCTTATAGCTGAGGGCGACAATATCAGCATCACTAACGAATCCCCCTGCCTTTGAGTTTGAGGTGGTACAAGCCGATAACGTTGCAACGATTAGAGTGGATAGAAGTAAGGCGTATATGATTTTGGATAGTTTCATTTGTCAGCCCCCTACCTATTACCAGTCACAGACAGTCGTGTTTGTGATTGGTAGTGATCGAAATCGTTTGAGTTAAAATAGTAAATCGAGCTGTTAGAGGAAACTATTTGGTCATTCGATGTAACTTGGGTAGTGATAATCACTTCAGTAATACTCTCGTCTGCCCGGTCAGCCCAGTATTGATGGAGGTCAGAAGCTGCAGACAAAGGGATTAAGGCCAAAGCTGGTTCACTCCAATTATTTGCGGAAGTGCCAAGGCCTGCCAGAAAGCTGAGAACACCGGTACGATAGCCGACTTTTGGGGGTAAGCTGTTTCTATCAATATGCTCTACAGTATTGACATTGAATGCCAGTTTGTGACTTGCACCAGATTCTGATACTGAAACTTTTATCCCACGGTTAACCATCTCAGAGGTCAGGAGATCTCTATAGGTATTGTCGAAAATACTTGAGCCTTTGCTCTTGCCATTACAGTTAGAAGCAGTGCATGCCAAATAGACTATTCCGCTTGCAGGAAGCTTGGATAAAATCAGTTCAGCTTCATTAGCTGCTAGAACCTTCCAGTGATAGGCTGCTTGCAGTTTTTGCTGGGTTGAATGGGGATATGATTTTGCTTCGGGGTATTCTGAGAATTTTCCCGCACACCCCGCCAAAAGCAAGATTAATAAACATCCTACAGTTTTTTTCATAGAAGTTCCCTCTCTCGATAATTATCAAGTGGATTGTTAAGACTAAAAGGCCAATGTTTGTACAGTATACTCACAACTTAAGGGCCAAACTAGCCCAGTAGTATTAAAGGGGGTCGGTGTAAACCGACCCCTTTAATACTAGTATTTTAGCCCGTAGGTTGGGGTGAGGAACGAACCCCAACGAAAAGGATAAAGAAAATCAATTGGATTGGAATAAATGCGTTATCGGCGTACGGATACAAAAGGTGGGAGCTATTTTTTCACGGTAAATTTAGCGGAAAGACGAAACAGATTGTTAGTCGACGAGATAGATAAATTACGTAATACGATGAACAGGGTAAAACACCAACATCCTTACAAACTCGATGCCATGGTCGTATTACCCGATCATTTGCACGCGATCTGGACGTTACCCGTGGATGATAATGATTACGCGAGGCGTTGGATGTTGATTAAAGCCGGGTTCTCTCGTCAAATACCTCAACGAGAAAGGATTAACGACAGCCGTAAAGCAAAGGGTGAACGAGGAATCTGGCAACGCCGGTATTGGGAGCATTTGATTCGTGATGAACGGGATTATGAAAGACATGTGGATTATATCCACTACAACCCGGTGAAACATGGTTATGTAGAACGCGCGGTGGATTGGCCGTATTCAAGTATTCATCAATACATAAAGAGAGGGGATATAAGCAAAAATTGGGGTTTTGGTGATTGGCATGGCGATGACGGTGCATTTGGAGAAAGGTCATAAATTGTTGGGGTTCGTTCCTCACCCCAACCTACGAGCTGTCCCAGGTTTTAAAACCGGAAACCCTAAAACAATTCAAACCTGGGAAGTTGTAGTGCTGCCCCAGTTTCTTTAACGTTCAGCTTTCAGTGTCGGTATTTAACGAGATGACCAATTCCAGCGCTATAGGCCTCTTTGATTCAGGCATTGGCGGGCTGTCAATTGCCCGAAAAGTCAGGGATTTGTTGCCGAGCGAAAACATCCTGTATGTTGCGGATTCACTTCATGCGCCCTACGGGGATAAAGCGAACAGCTTTCTGTTGGAGCGAATGAAGGCGGTCACCGAATTTCTGCTTTTCCGTGGCGCGAAGGCTGTTGTTGTGGCGTGCAATACGGCTACCACGTCGGCGATTGCCAAGCTCAGGTGCCAATACCCGGTTCCTATCATCGGCGTTGAGCCGGGTATCAAACCGGCTGCACTTTGCTCCCGCACCGGTGTCATTGGGGTGTTGGCGACGACGGGAACGCTGAAAACACATTCTTTTGTTAATTTGACGGAGCGCTACGCAAGCGGGGTGAAAATTGAGCTCCAACCCTGCCCTGATCTGGCTGCTCAAATAGAATCATTGAGTTTTGACAGTGACAGGACGATTGCGCTACTGGAACGTTACATTTCCCCGCTTATTGAAAAAAAGGTCGATACCATTATCCTCGGCTGCACACACTACAACCATGTGTCCCATTTAATCGCCGAGATAGCGGGGCCCGATGTCACCATCGTCAATACGGAAACAGCTGTGGCGAATCAGGTTGTTCGCAGGCTCACGGCCGAGGGATTGCTGGCAGGGGGAAACCATGTGGGACGTGATGAGTTCTGGACAAGTGGCGCCCTTGATATTTACCGCAACCAGATTGAAAAGCTGTGGGGGGTGGGTGATGACGTCTTTCAACTTTAGCCAGGTTGTCGCTAATAGGTTTCGAATTAACGCTTTTTCTGTGTGATGCCGGGAGTCTGAGAGTTGTCTGTTTATCCCCGCCAGCCACAAACGTCATATCACGGGCAGTAGCAGTGTCCTGTTAAGCTGCTATTATTTGGCAGTCGATTAAAAAAACGGTGTTCCGAAGGGAAGTTGGACCTGGCCTATGGCACGTGGTGATCACATTTACGCACTTCGCTTTGGTGGGATTTATGCCCACCATGGCATTGATGCGGGCGATGGTACGGTGATCCATTACACCAGTGATCACTGGGTGACACCTCGCCAGGTGCGGCGTACCAGCATGGACTTGTTTGCCCGCGGCGACGAGATTCATGTGCGGGATTACGAACGATTTTTCGAGACGCTCAAAAGTGGCGATATTCTGGATCGCACCACCCGGGGCCTGAATCGTCTGATGGACAACTTGCGAGGGCTGAAGGCGGGCGAACTGGATTTTTCAGAGGATGCGGTAATGCGGCGCGCCGAAAGCCGGCTGGGTGAATTTGCCTTTGATCTGGTATTCAATAACTGTGAGCATTTCGCCACCTGGTGCAAAACCGGTATCAGCAACAGCGACCAGATTATTGATTTATGGCGACAGGCGCTAACCGGCAGTGGCTTTATGAAATACCGTGCTGGTAAAACCCTGACCAACTTTGCAGAACTTCCCTGGAAGCTGTTTCGCTAGGGCCTCTACTCCGATTTGTTGGTCGTTTTATTGAGCAGGAATTCAATCAGCGCTTTCTGTGCATGCAGGCGATTTTCTGCTTCATCCCAGACCACGGACCATTTTGATTCCAGCATGGTTTCGCTGATTTCCAGGCCTCGATAGGCGGGCAGACAGTGCATGAACAGGGCGTCCGGGGCGGCCTTCTGCATGGTGTCCTCATTGACCTGAAAGCCCTGGAAGGCGCGCTCCCGTGATTTCTTTTCTTCCTCCTGGCCCATGGACGCCCAGGTATCGGTGACCACAAGATCCGCCCCGGTAATCGCCAACAGGGGATTGCGAACAATGGATATCCGGTCGCTGAATTTCTCCAGCAGTGCCGCATCGGGTTCGTACCCTTCGGGGCAGGCGATGACCAGTTCAAAATCCAGTCTGTCTGCCGCATTGATATAGGACTGACACATATTGTTGCCGTCGCCGACCCAGGCCACTCGTTTACCGGCAATACTGCCCCGGTGTTCCAGGTAGGTTTGCATATCCGCCAGTAACTGGCAGGGATGAAAATCATCGGTCAGGGCGTTGATGACAGGTACTGAGGAGTTTTCAGCAAAGGTGATAATGCGGTCGTGGCCAAAGGTGCGGATCATGATGATATCCACCATTCTTGAGATCACCTTGGCGGAATCTTCAACCGGTTCACCGCGCCCCAGTTGTGTATCGTTGGGCGAGAGGAACAGGGCGCTACCACCCAGCTGGGCCATGCCCGCTTCAAAGGAAACCCGGGTGCGAGTGGAAGACTTCTCAAAAATCATGGCCATGACTTTGCCTGAGAACGGATGCTCATCCGTGCCATTCTGGCGCTGAACCTTTAGCTCCGTCGCCCTTTGCAGGATTGCTTTCAGTTCGTCTTTAGAGAGATCCTGCAAAGTGAGGAAGTGTCTTATGGCCATAATTGGTTACCCCCGGGTAATCAGTTCACCCAGTATCTGAACGAGTTGATCTGCTTCGTCTTCACTGATGGTCAGCGTTGGCAACAGTCTGATAACGGACTGGGCTGTAACATTGATCAGCAGACCTTTTTTTGCGGCCTCTGCCACCATTTCAGGGCAGGGTTCGCTCATCTCAATGGCCAGCATAAGGCCCTGGCCCCGCACCTCCACGACTCTGGGGTGGTCGGCAAGACGCTCGACGAGACGCTGCTTTATATAATTGCCCATGGTGGCGGCCCGCTGGCAGAGGTTCTGGTCGAGGATTATGCTAACGGTGGCCAGCGCCGCTGCACATGCCAGGGGGTTGCCTCCAAAGGTGGTGCCGTGACTGCCGGGCTGCATCAAGTCGGCTGCTTTGTCACCGGCCAGGCAGGCACCGATAGGTACCCCGTTGCCCAGCCCTTTGGCCGTTGTCACAACGTCGGGCAGCAGGTTGGCGTGCTGGTAATTAAAGTACTGCCCGGTTCGCCCATTGCCGGTCTGGATTTCGTCCAGCATCAGCAGCCAGTCATATTGGTCACAGATGTCCCGCAACCCGGGCAAATAGTTGTCTGCAGGAACCCGTATGCCGCCTTCCCCCTGGATGGGTTCGACCAGAATGGCCACCACATTGCGATTATTTTTGGCAATGGTATGCAGCGATTCCAGATCGTTGTGAGGTGCCCGTACAAACCCGCCCACCAGCGGTTCAAAACCTGCCTGCACCTTGCGGTTACCGGTGGCGGAGAGTGTTGCCATGGTGCGTCCGTGAAAAGCGTTTTCCATGACAATAATAGTGGGCTGATCCACCCCTTTGCTGTGGCCAAACAGGCGTGCCAGTTTGATGGCGGCTTCATTGGCCTCGGCCCCGGAATTACAAAAAAACAGTTTGCTCAGACCGGATATGCTGCGCAACTGTTCGACCAGTGCTTCCT
>DDNV01000049.1:0-584 GCA_002341315.1 Cellvibrionales bacterium UBA2511 | reverse complement strand
ATGCTGCGCAACTGTTCGGCCAGTGCTTCCTGCACGGGGATGTTGTAGAGATTTGAACAATGAACCAGCGTGGCAGCCTGCTCCGCAATGGCCCTGGTTACTACCGGATGTGCGTGACCCAGTCCACAGACGGCAATACCAGAAATGGCATCGAGATAACGGCGGTCCTGGTCATCCCATACCCAGGACCCTTGACCCCGGGTAAGGGTGATTTTTCTGGCACCATAATTGTTCATTAACGCGTCACTGGTCATGGTCTCTTCCAAAACAAAAAAAGGCAGACGCGAGTTGCGCTGCCCTGGAGCAGGGATATTATAGTGGTTTTGCCCTGTTCGCAACGATATGCATTGTTGCTATCTCCAAGCCACGAGACCATTTGCAGATTGCCTTGGGTAAAATGTTTTTTCCGGCAGGTGGTTTTAGATTGATGGACAGTGGAGTAAAATAGTTGACCGTAATAGTCGGCTATTTTTTATTGCCCCCAATTTCAGTCAGAGGTTTATATCAATGGATATTATGGAAACCATTCGTGAGCAGGTGGAAGGGAACCCCGTCATTATATACATGAAAGGCTCCCCCAATCA
>DDNV01000047.1:7364-8700 GCA_002341315.1 Cellvibrionales bacterium UBA2511 | reverse complement strand
GCTGCTGGCGGCCGATACGGGCGAACAGGCGGTCGGTGATCTGCCAGTCGAAGTAGATCTCGCGAACAATGTCCATGATCTCGTCGGTGGTTTCATACTGGTCCATGAAACTGCCTTCGGTGCCAGAGCGACCATAGGTTCCGCGGTTATCTAGCTGGGGAAGCACCCCATTGAGGACAGCATGTTGCTTGTCCATGCGCTCGGACAGGTCTTCCAGGTAATCGGTTTTGTACTCCTCCTCGACCCGGGTGACCACCCGCCAGTTCAGCGGCCCGGTCTTGATGTCCCAGTCGACGTTGACGGTGGCCCGCGCCTGACTCATGCGCCATTTATCGTCGGCAGCAGTTTCTTTTGAATCCTGCAGTAGTACACCGACGGTGGTGCGGACGTAGCCGTTATAGCTGATCTTAAAAAAACTATCGTCCAAACCGTAGTCAAAATCGGCTGCAAACGTCGGGCTTGCGGCGGCCATCAGCCCCCCAAAGCCCAGCAGAAAGCCACCTACTTTCTTGATGCTGGTGTTGTTTTTCATCACCATTTTCTTCTCCCACTAATTTATTAAATATTATTAGTTGCCGCCGCACATTCCGCACAGCAATGCGAAATATAAACAGCTTCGCCCCCAACAGCAACAACAGTTTTGCCACATAAATGTGGTAATTGCGTCCGAAAAACGGTCAATACACGGGTTATCGAGGGTCCTCCGGTCACATCCTCTTCGCTGAACGCCTTTGTTCATGGGGTTTTCACGACATTAAACGTTTTATTATCGTACGAACCCCGACGCAAATCGTATGATTAAAGAAAAATCATGGCAAGTCCAATTTATTGGGTTTCAGGCTTTTTTTTGCCAAGCAGTCCCGGCGGGTCAACAATCCGGGGCCCGCCACGCTGTCAGACAGGTCAGGGGGCAGGTCATTACGAACGGACTGACAGGTCATGACACTGCGTGTTATTATCGGTCACTCCCGCCCGAAACTTTCAGCATTTTAATCCGGCGGGTGGCATTTTAATCCGGCGGGCAATGCCAGCAGGGCGCAATCAGGCATTAAGCAATGCCCAACAACAGTGAGCGCAGACGATGGATTTTCCACGTCATTGCCGATTACCCGGCTCACAACCCAAATAAAGGGGGAGGTCACCCACAGTGAGGGGCTCAAGTACTAAAAAGCCCGGCCTGATTTATCGGCCCGGTGGCGACAGCCTGAATGCCCAGCGGGGGATTGATCGCGCGTGGGAGCAATTTCTCTGCAAGGGTAGCCAGGCCAAGGATCTGCCGATCCGCGACGTGATTGCCAGCTCCTGGGAGCGCTGCCTGTCCCAGGGCGTGAACCCG
>DDNV01000047.1:0-7318 GCA_002341315.1 Cellvibrionales bacterium UBA2511 | reverse complement strand
CCCGGAACAGAAGGCGGCACCACTGCTGGTGTCTGAAAACACCCTGTCCCACCACCGGCTGAGAAACTCCGATTTATTGCTGTGCGCCGAACCTGTGCTGGAACAGGCGCGCCTGTTTCTGCAGGATCTCGAGACCATCCTCTACCTGACCGACTACCAGGGACTGAACCTGCAGATTGTTGGCGACCCCAGAACCATTGACGATGCCCGGGATATCGGACTGGTGGAGGGCAGTGGCTGGAATGAGGGCCATTCCGGCTCCAACGCCGTGGGTACAGCGATGGCAACACGCAAGCCAACCCAGGTGCACGGCGAAGAACACTACATTCAGGGTTTCAAACCCTGGACCTGCACGGCGGCAGTGATCGCCGACCCCTACGACAACCAGATGATGGGCGTGATAGACCTGTCCGGACTGTGCAGCATTTACGATAAATTCCACGTGCCGCTGGTGGTGGCGTGGGCCAGCCAGATTCAATCGGGCCTGGCGAAAAAGACCTCGGACCTGTGGAGCCTGATTCTTGAACACAGCAACAGTCAGTTCGGCCACTACCGCAATACCGGCAAGCTGTTGCTGGACAAACAGGGACGACTGATCAACTCTACCGCCAACGCCGCTGCCGCACTGGACTCCCTGGGAATCGACTACGACCCCGAAACCAAACGGCGTCTGTCAATGCAACGCTTCGGTGGCGATGAAATCGTCTACCCACACGACGCGGGGCTGTGGGTGTCGGAGGACTGGGTGGAACCGATACTGCACAAGGGCAATATTGTCGGCTTTCAGGTGCTGGTGCCGTCACCGCGCCGGCCTACCTCCAAACCCGCTGCCGAGCCACTGGCTGCTGGCTCGACGACCAGTCTCGATCCGTTTGACGGCATCTACGGCAAGAGCCCCTCTTTTCAGGCCAGTGCGGACAAGGCCCGCAAGGCGGCTAATACACCGCTACCGGTACTGATTCTGGGGGACACCGGGGTCGGCAAGGAAGTGTTCGCCAAGGCCATCCACGACAGCAGCCAATACGCCGACGGGCCGTTTATCGACCTGAACTGCGGCGGCTTCACCCGGGATATTCTCAGCAGCGAACTGTTCGGCCATGTGGAGGGGGCGTTCACCGGCGCGCGCAAGGGCGGCATGATCGGCAAAATCGAGGCGGCCAATGGCGGCACTCTGTTCCTCGACGAAATTGGCGAGCTGCCGCTGGAATTGCAACCGGTGTTTCTGCGGGTACTGCAGGAGAAAAAAATTTACCGGGTGGGGGACATCAAGCCGATCCCTGTGGATTTCCGACTGATTGCCGCCACCAACCGCGACCTGAAAGGCGCAGTGAACGAGGGGCTGTTCCGCAAGGATCTGTATTTCCGGCTATCCACCGTGACCATCAGCCTCGACCCGCTGTCGGGCCGCAAGGAAGATATCGAAGGAATCGCTCAACTGGTGATGGCGCGTATCCGCAAAACCGACGACATCGCAGCGAAACGCTTCTCACCGGGCCTGATGACGGCCCTGAAAAGCCGCGAGTGGCCCGGCAATATCCGTGAACTGGCGAATGTGGTGGAGTGCATGTGCTTTATGTCCACCAACGAAACCCTGACGATTGACGATCTCCCCGAAGGTTATCGGCCGGGGGAAACCAACCTGCAACCGGAGCACATCAACGCCTTCATCACCCCACCCCAGGGCAACCTGGACCGGGTTGAAAAATCCACCATTGAGGCCGCCATCAAACAGGCCGAAGGCAACATGACCCAGGCGGCCAAACAGTTGGGCATTGCCAAGAGTACGCTCTACCAGAAAATGAAAAAATACCATCTGAAGAAGCCGACCTGATCAGCAGCCCGCCCCGCCGACAACAACCCCCGTCATAACCAGGGCGTTGTTGACCGGGGCCCGTCGAAACTAGTACATATGCTGACCACCGTTGATGGACAGGGTGGAGCCAGTAATGAAACCGCTCTCGTCGGACACCAGAAACAATACGCCCCGAGCGATATCGTGGGCGGAGCCCAGCCGACCAACGGGGATACGGGCAACAATTTTTTCCAACACGGCGGCGGGCACGGCCCTCACCATATCGGTTTCCACATAGCCCGGAGCTACCGCATTGACCGTGATCCCCATGCCCGCACCTTCCAATGCCAGCGCCTTGGTAAAACCGTGAATACCGGATTTTGCCGCAGCGTAGTTGACCTGCCCATACTGACCCGCCTGACCGTTCAGGGAGCCGATATTGACGATACGACCAAAGCGGCGCTCACGCATGCCCTCAATCACACAGCGGCTCATGTTGAAACAGGAGCCCAGATTGGTATCCAACACTTCCTGCCAGGATTGCTGGGACATTTTGTGCAAAGTGCCGTCGCGAGTAATCCCGGCGTTATTGACCAGAATAGAGATAGGTCCGACTTCTCGCTCTATCAATTCAATGCCATTTTTACAGGCATCGAAATCGGATACGTCGAACTTGTAGGTGGGAATACCGGTCCGCTCCCTGAACTCGCTGGCCCGTTCATCGTTGCCTCCGTAATTGGCCACCGTCAGATAGCCCGCCTCCTTGAGCTCAATAGCAATGACTTCACCGATACCTCTTGTTCCCCCAGTCACCAGTGCTACTTTTGGCATCTCATCGTCTCCTGATTTTTTATTCTTGCTACATCTACAACTACCGGTACCAGGCATGCCGCACAACATAGCTTGCCGGAACCAGCCCTATCATAACCCACGGGACAATTATTAAACCAAGCCCGCAGGAAAACAAATACTGTGACAACAAAAGTTCAGGAAGTTTGATTGGCATCAAGGCTTTTTGGAGTAACGGGGAGAGGACAAAAAACTGGCAGGGGCGAACCGGTAGCCGGTTCACGCCCTGTCAGGGAGGAAAGCACTATTTGAGTCGGCGCATCACCGAGACACAATTGGTCACACCGGAGCCACCGATATTGACGGTCATCGCCACTTCGGGATTACCCTTTGCCGCCACGCCTATCGGCTCGCCCACCAGTTGTTTGTAGACCAGCGCATGCATTGATGCACCTGTGGCACCCACCGGGTGACCCTTGGATTTCAGGCCACCGGACAGGTTGATCGGACAGTCACTGTCCGGGTCGTATTTACCACTCATGAAATCATAACCGGCACGACCTGACTCGGACAGACCGATGGCTTCAACGCAGAGCAGCTGGTTGATGGTGAAACAGTCATGCACCTCCGCCAGATCGAGATCGTCCACGGTGGCTCCCGCTTCCTTCAGCGCCAGGTCGACGGCATGACGGGCGCCGCGCAGTTCATGCAGGCGACCGATGCGCTCCTTGAGCATCATCCGGTCCGTCACATGGCCGATACCAGACAGTTCAACAGCATGGCTGAAGCTGGCTTTAGCGTTGTCGCTGGAAGTGAGCACCACTGCAGCGGCCCCGTCGGTAATCAGGGAGCAATCGTGCAGACGCAATGGCGGGGCGATCATCGGGTTGCTACCCTTGCCCGATTCCGGCAGGTTGAGGATCGCCTCGGCGGTAGTCAACTTGTTGATGTCCGGTATGCTACCGGGGCCAAAATGCGCCAGTGGATTCTGGATACCATTGCGATAGTTCAGGGCGCTGACATGGGCCAACATGATGCGCAGCTGCTCGGGAGAGAGTTCTTCTTTTTGCTGGTAAGCCTTACCCAGTTCAGCAAACAAACCGGGGAAGGTCATACCCTTGTTGCCCTCTTCCGGCCAGTAGGAGCAACAGGACAGCGCATGGGTCACACCAGCGGTATTCAGGGTGTTCATTTTCTCGACACCAATCGCCAGCACATTTTTGAACCGGCCGGAGGCTACCGCATAGGCGGCATTGTAGATGGCCAGAGAGGAGGTGGCACAGGCTCCCTCGGTGCGGGTGGTGGGCTTGAACAGCAACCCTTCGGGATCAATCTCCAGCGCCAACGGCCCGACGTGCTCCTGGTTTACGAACAAAGATGGAGAGCAGGAGCCGACCCAGATGGCATCGATGTCCTTTGCTTCCAGCCCGGCATCGGCGATGGCACCGGCCCCCGCCTCTGTCAGCAATTCATAAAAGGATTTGAGGTCCTCGACTTCACCGGTTTCACGGTCGCGTTTGACGAACGCACCAAACTTGCTGTTATACGCACCAACAATACTAACCTTCACAATATATCCTCACTACTATTACAGACAGATGGTTAAGTGTTTCAGGGCAGGCTTGTAAAAAAGTGTAGTCGAAATGCTAACCGGTCAGATCTTGCGACCCGCCTCTTCCCAGAAAACCTTGCGAATCTCTTTTTTCAGAACCTTGCCAACGGGACTGCGCGGCAGCTCATCCCAGAACAGAACCTGCTTGGGCGCCTTGACGCTACCCAGCTTGCTTTTACAGTATTGAATAATCTCCTGTTCGTCCGGTGGCCGGGATTTATCTTTTAACTCCACCACTGCGGTAACCTGCTCGCCCCATTTTTCATCGGGGATGCCAATCACAGCGCAATCCTTGATTGCCGAATGCCCCCAGAGCAGCTGTTCGATTTCACTGGGGTAAACATTAAAACCGCCGGAAATGATCATATCCCGCTTGCGGTCAACAATGGCCAGATAGCCCTGCTCATCAAAAACGCCGATGTCCCCGGAGCGCTGCCAGCCGCCCTCACAGCGGATCGCCTCAGTGGCTTCGGGATTACGGTAATAGGCCCGCATCAGCAGGTTGCCCCTGATGGCAATTTCTCCCTCCTGCCCCGGCTCGAGGAGCTTGCCCTCATCATCCAAAACAGCCACCTCAACGTGGGGTGCAGTCTTGCCACAGGAACGCAGTATGGAGGGGTTGTTGCCATCCAGCGCCAGAACGTGATCTTCGGCGGACAGGAAGGTACACAGCATCGGTGCTTCAGCCTGACCATAAGTCTGCACCATCACCGGCCCGAAGACATCAATGGCTTCCTTGAGCTTTTCCACCGACATCGGCGCTGCCGCATACCAGAAATAACGCAGACTGCTGTAATCCCAGGCTTTCACCCGGGGGTGGGCCAGCAGCATGTAGATCGCGGTAGGCGGCATGAACAGGTGAGTGACCTGATGGGTTTCGATAGTGGCCAGCAGCCGTTCCGGCACCATACCTTCCATCACGACGACGTTGGCACCCTGACGAATCACCTCGAAAGAGGCAATACCGGCCGCATGGGTCATGGGGGCCGCCACCAGATAGCAGGCGGGAATGTCAGGCAACGGCATCAACTCATTCTGAATCGCCGAAAGCGTATCCCAGGTGATGCTCCCCCACTCCGCCAACTTGGAATCGCCTGTGGTGCCCCCGGTGGCGAACAGGTTGACCAGCCCTTCCCCGTCATCCACATCGCTTTCCGAGTCAACGACCGATGCCTGACCAGAAAGCGCACGAAGATCAATACCGGCGACACGCTGGCCATTGAATTCAATGAGCTGATCAACGGGAAAAGTGTCAGACAGTTCAGGGAAAGCGGTGGCGACACTGTCGTCCACAAAGAGTTTTACCGCACCGGATTTTTCAATCAGCTTGCGGTTGGCCTCAAAAGTGTTCCGCATGTTCAGCGGCAACCAGACGGCACCCGCCCGGGAAATGGCGAAGATGCAGCAGTAGGCCGCCACGGAATTGGGGGCGTAGGTAGCGACGATATCCTGTCGCTTCACCCCGCGCTCCTTTAACAACCCGGCAATCCTGATTGAGGCATCGACCATTTGCCGATAGCTCAGCGACAAATCATTGTCCAGGTCGACAAACTTCCCTTTCTCTGAAAACAGCGCAGGACTCTGATCGAGAAAATCGACTAGACGCATGATAGGCCTCGCTTACGACTGGACCAGGTTAACCCTTCAGGCTCGACAGGGTATCGAGAACCAACTCGGGCTTCGCATCCGATGGAATAGTCAGGTAATAAAACCCCTGTACCGATGGCAGCGGCTCGCCCGCCTGGTCACCCCAGAGCAGGTCGGTCACTTCAACACCTTTGGATTTTGCCCCCAGCGGCGATGCCGATGGAGCGATGGTAAAGGCCAGATCCGCGGGTACATCGAAATCGGCATCTGCTGTAGGCAGATATGATCCCACAGACCAGCGGTAGTGTTTTGCCACATTATAAACGGGCTGATACCAGGCCAGTTCGGCACCGCTGGCAGGCATCAGTTCGGGATCTTCCACCAGCAGCACACCGGAAAGTTCGGTTTCGCTGAAATAACGCAGAAAATCGGCCACGTACATTGCTGCCGTATCGACGCTCATTTCATCCGGCTCGGCAGTCTCACCATTGGCAGCCTGATGGGCCTTGACCAGCAGGGCACGAGGAGATGGCATCACCATGACCAGCGGTGCAGAGCTGCTGTAATTATTGGCCAGGGCTGTTATGACCTCTGCCAGCAATTCGCGCGGGGCATAGGCTTCCAGCATGGCTTTCAGGGCGGCAGTGACCCGCCGTTTGCCCGCCATGGCCGGGAGGGCCTCCGCATCTTCCCTGATCCAGTGCTGAAACAGGTCCCAAACATCGATAACAACCACCTGGGCTTTCACCAGGCCATGGGCTTGGCGATAAAATGACATGTAGGCGGCGGGGTTGGTCCAGGGGTTTTCATCCTTTCCCAACAGCAATTTTTTAGTGTAGTCGTTGAAATTAATCCAAAGCCGGGGGGTTTCCCCCCCGGCTGCCAGATAGGACACAAGATCTAGTGCCATACTATTTCCTTTCGTTCTCGGCAGGCAGACCAGCGTCTTTTCTGGCCGCTGCAAGTTTGGCTTCCAGTTCGGCAATTCTCACGTCTTTTGGATGTGTGACGTAGATCGGGCCGGGATTTTGGGCATCGCGCTTATCGTCGAGACTACCGGCATAAATCACCTCATTGTCACCATTCCAGGCACCGTAGAACGGAATATTCTTGGGCGGCTGATCCTTAACGTGTTTCTTGACGAACTCGGCATAGGGCATGCCCTGCTTTTTCCGCTGCTCGCGATACTCGGCACGCAGTTTTTCGGTAGCCTCGTCATCCACCACCAGCGTGGTTTCGTTGAATTCCACCTTGTAGAGCTGTTTAGCCCACTCGGGAGAAATCAGACCTTCCTCAATATCCATGATCACATAGGAGGGATCGCGTTCAAGGGGGTCACCGTAACCACCGCCACTACCCTGGGAAATCATGTACAGCTCACCACGTTTGGAAATGTCGAAACCCATACCCATGTGGTGGGTGGTGTATCTGGCATTCGGGAATGGCTGCTCATTCATAATTTCGTGGATACTGTGTTTGAACAGTTGCGGATTCTCCAGCAAAACCTCGTACACGTCTACACCCTGAACTTTACACAG